>JALYPS010000137.1 GCA_030856285.1 Pseudomonadota bacterium | reverse complement strand
TGTTCGCGCGTCCCGCGACCTTCGTCATGGGCTGCGCCAAGATCGAGCAGCTGCCCGATCCTGACCTGCCCGAGGTCGCCTTCGCCGGCCGGTCGAACGTCGGCAAGTCCAGCCTGATCAACGGCCTCGTCGGCATGCACAAACTGGCCCGGGCCTCGAACGAGCCGGGCCGCACGCGCGAGGTCAATTTCTTCGACCTCGACGGCAAGATGCGGCTGGTCGACCTGCCCGGCTACGGCTGGGCCAAGGCCTCCAAGTCGACGGTGAAGAAATTCCAGGACCTGGGCCGCGACTATCTGCGCGGCCGGGTCACGCTGAAGCGGGTCTATCTGCTGATCGACGCCCGCCACGGCCTCAAGAAGGTCGACGACGAGGCGCTGGACGCGCTCGATCTGGCCGCCGTCAGCTACCAGATCATCCTGACCAAGGCCGACAAGCTCAAGAAGGGCGAGGCTGAAAAGGTCCAGGAAGCGACCCTGAAGGGCGTCTCCAAACGCGGCGCCGCCTATCCGGCGGTCATCGTCACCTCGGCCGAAAAGGGCGACGGCATGCCGGAACTCCGCGCCGAGATCATGCGCACCACGGGCGTGACGCTTTAATCGTCTCCTCCCCGCGAAGCGGGGAGGGGGACCATGCGAAGCATGGTGGAGGGGCGCCGTGCGCCGCCATCCTGTCGCTCAGCCCATCGCTGGACCCCTCCACCGCTTCGCGGTCCCCCTCCCCATTGCTTCGCAACAGGGAGGAGACGCTTGCCCGATCCGCTTGTGAGTGGTCCGTTGCCGGGATGCAGTCGCGCACGATCCAGACAGACGGCCTCCGCCAGCAAATCCTCGAGGCCGGCGGCGGTCCGCTGGTCCTGCTGATCCACGGCTTCCCCGAACTCGGAATCAGCTGGCGGACGCAGGTGCAGGCGCTCGCCGACGCCGGCTTCCATGCCGTCGCCCCCGACATGCGCGGCTATGGCGGAACCGGCAAGCCGGAGGAACGGGACGCCTATTCCATCCTCCACCTCGTCGGAGACATGGTCGATCTGGTCCGGGCGCTGGGTGAGACGTCCTGCGTCGTCGTCGGTCACGACTGGGGCGCGCCAGTGGCCTGGCACTGCGCCCTGACGCGGCCCGACCTGTTCCGCGCCGTCTTCGGCCTGTCCGTGCCGTTCCAGCCGAGGCGGCCCAAAGGCCCGCCGACAGCGGCCATGGCGGCGATCTCGAAGCGACTCGGTATCGGCGACCTCTACATCAGCCGCTTCCAGGCCGATGACGCCCACGCGGTCTTCGACGCCGATCCGGCCAGGGCCCTGCGCAAGGCCTTCTACTGCTACGACGGAGCCACCCCAGACGGCCGCCAGTCGACCGGCTTCATCCCCGAGGGCGAGAGCTTCATCTCCGCCGTCCCCGATGACGCGACCCTGCCGCCGTGGATGAGCCCGGCCCATTTCGCCGAATATGTCGACGCCTTCGCCGCCGGGGGCTTCAAGGGTCCGCTCGACTGGTACCGCAACCTCGACCGCAACTGGTCGCTGACGGCCCATCTGCAGGACGCCCGCATCACCGTGCCCGCCGCCTTCGTCGTCGGCGAACGCGATCCGGTCCGGCACTATTCCGGCCAGCATGAGGCCGGGCTGAAGGACCGGGCGCCGGACCTGCGGATGCAGGTCGTGGTCCCCGGCGCCGGCCACTGGATCCAGCAGGAACGGGCCGAAGACGTGAACCGCCTGCTGCTGTCGTTTCTTGCCGGACTGGATGGAGGCGGTCTGGCCGCTTGATCCTGTGTCCCCCACTCTGGACGTGGCCGGTGCGTTTCGATCTAGTCGCTCCAGAAAACGACAGGAGCGAACGCCATGGCCCCCACCCTCTGCACCGGCGACCTCGACCGCCGCGCGTTGCTGACCGGCGCAGCCGCCATGGGCGCGGCCGGCTTCGTCTTCAGACCCGGACCCGCGCTGGCTCAGTCCGGCGACCTGCCCGCGCTCACGGCCGCCGTGGCCGAGGGCAAGGCCGCCGCGATCGCCCGCATCCAGGAGTGGATTCGCCGGCCGGCCATCGCGGCCGAGAACCGGGATATGGAGGCCGGCGCCGACTATATGATGGCCCTGGCCCGCGACGCCGGATTCACGGGCGTCGAAAAGGTCCCGACCGACGGCCATCCGGGCGTTTTCGGCGTCATGGACGTTGGTGCGCCGCGAACGCTGGGCGTCTATTTCATGTACGACGTCAAACAGTATGACCCGACCGAATGGTCATCGCCGCCGCTGGAGGCGGCCCTGGTCGACAAGCCCGGCTTCGGCCGGGTTATCGTCGGGCGCGGCGCCATCAACCAGAAGGGTCCGGAGGCGAATTTCCTCGCCGCCCTGCATGCCCTGCGCGCCGCCGGAAAAGCGCCGCCGGTCAATCTGGTCCTGGTCTGCGAAGGTGAGGAGGAAATCGGTTCGCCGAACTTCCGACAGGTCGTCACCCGGCCCCACATCCTGGCCGCACTAAGACGCTGCGAAGGCGTCTTCATCCCCACCGCTTGGCAGTCGCCCAGCACAGGCTCGGTCCAGATCAATCTTGGCGCCAAGGGCATCATCGAGTGCGAACTGGTCGTGTCGGGCGAGCGTTGGGGGCGGGGGCCGGCGGGCGACATCCATTCCAGCCAGAAAGCCAACGTCGATTCCCCGGCCTGGCGGCTGGTCGCGGCCCTTTCGACCTTGGTGACGGCGGACGGCAACACCGCCGCCATCGACGGCTGGTTCGAACATGTGCGGGATCTGACCCCGCGTCAGCGCGAGCTGATCTCCGCCTCCGCCGCGGCGGGCAGCGAGGCCGATGCCATGCGCGCCCTGGGGGTCAGGGTCTGGATCGACGACCTGCCGTGGGAACAGTCGCTGGTTCGGCTGGCGTCCCAGCCGACGGTCAATATCGAGGGGCTGGTGTCCGGCTACACCGGTCCGGGCGGCAAGACAGTGCTGCCGGGCCGCGGCGTCGCCAAGCTGGATTTCCGTCTCGTGCCGGACCAGACGGTCGAGGACTGTCTGGCCAAGCTGCGGGCACATCTGGACGGGAAGGGTTTCGCCGACGTCGAGATCAAATTCACTGGCGGCTACAATCCGACCGAGACCGCTGAGGACGCCCGAATCATCCGCGCCCAACAGGCCGTCTACGGCCGCGCCGGCATCCAGCACACCCTGTATCCCCGCTTGGCCGGATCCTGGCCCGGCTGTGTCTTCACCGATGCGCCGGTCAACCTTCCGGCCGGACAGTTCGGTCTCGGCCACGGCAGCGGGGCCCATGCGGCCAACGAATATATCGTCGTCGATTCCACCAATCCGGCCGTGGCGGGGCTTGAGGCTGCGACGCTCGGATTCATCGACTTCATGTATGAAATGGCGACAGTTTCCTGAAGGGCGAAGGGCGAAGGGCGAAGGGCAGCGAGAAAGAGGCTGCGACCGCTCTTTAGACCGGATGCGTCGGTTCCGGCCTGACCCCGGCCGGAGCCGGCTCGGGTGTCGAGGGCACGTCGGGCAGGGGGATGAATTCGACGTCGTCCTCGACCGGCAGGGCCATGCGTCCGGCCTTCCAGTCGGCCTTGGCCGCGTCGATCTTCGCCTGTGACGACGAGACGAAATTCCACCAGATCACGCGCGGCCCGATCGGCTCGCCGCCCAGCACCATGACGGTCGAGGGTCGGATCGCCTTGATGGTCGGCTCGGCCGCCGGCTCCAGCACGATCATCTGGCCTTCGTGGAAGGTCTGGTCGCCGACCTCGATCTCCCCCTTGGCGACATACAGCGCCCGCTCCGAATAACCGCCGGCCCCCTTGCCCGGGGGCGGCGCCGTGCGTACGCCCTCGGCCAGTTCCCAGTGGACGTAGAACAGGGGCGAGGCCGTCTTCACGCGCGCTGTGGCGCCATAGGCCTCGCCGGCCACCAGCCGCGCGAACAGGCCGGCGTTCTCATAGGCCGGCAGGTCGGGTCCCGCGTAATGATGGAAGGACGGGTCGCAATCCTCGCTCTCCCCGGGCAGGGCGATCCAGGCCTGCATGCCGTGCATGGGGCCGCCCTCGGCCCGCTTCGTCGGCGTGGTGCGCTCCGAATGGACGATGCCTTTGCCGGCCGTCATCCAGTTGACCTCGCCGGGCCGGACGGCCTGGATCGCACCGGTATTGTCCCGGTGCATGATCTCGCCCTCGAACAGATAGGTCAGGGTCGACAGGCCGATATGCGGGTGCGGACGGACGTTGATCGCCTCCGACCCCGGCGCGAACTCGGCAGGCCCCATCTGGTCCAGGAAGATGAAGGGGCCGACCATGCGGCGGGCGTGGAAGGGCAGGATCCGTCCGACGTCGAAGCCGCCCAGGTCCTTGCGGCGGGCGTCGATCACCATCTCGATCATGTCAGGCTCCGTTCAGTCCAGCGGCAGCCTTGCGATGATCGCCGGCGCAGGCGCGGCTGTCGTCTGCGCCCCGTCACCGCCGAAATCGCTCCACTGCGAACGGGAAACGAACACCAGTTCGCGATTCCGGACCAGCCCTGTCGTGGGCTCATCGATCATCGGCAGGTTGGCGGCCAGAACCTCGACGGCGAGGATCGACGTCCAGCCGGCGTCGGGCGTCAGTTTCAGCACCCGTTGCGGCGCGACGCCGTTCTGGAATCCGTAGATGGCGTGGCCGTCGGTGGTCAGGCCGTCGATGCCGATCAGGCTGTCGATCTCCGGCTGGGGCAGGCGTGTCGCCGCGCCCGTCGCCCGATCCACGCGCCATAGACCTGACGAATAATCCGCCACGATCAGGGCCGCTTCGTCCGGCGTGACAACCATCCCCTGCGGCGACCCCAGGCTTCCTGCGGGCAGGAACACCTCCAGCGCCGCGCCGCCCGGCGAGAGCCGGAACACTTCGCCTCCCGTCGAGTCGGCGACATAGACCGTGCCATCCGACGCCCGGGCGACGTCGCCCAGCGACCGCTGGCCCTCCGGCGCCGGATAGCGCGCCAGCACGCGGCCGCTTGCGGCGTCGATCTTCAGCAGGGCGTTGGCGGGCCGGGGTGCGTCCGCCGCGAGCCCATGCGTCGCCGGCGGCAGGGGCGAGGTCGCGGCCCACAGCACATTGTTCGGGGCATCCATCATGAGACCCAGCACCCCGCCGATCCCGCTATCCGGCGCCAGGAAGGGCGTGATTTCGCCCGTGTCGTCCAGCGCCACGATCGTCCGGCCCCGCACCTGCGACACCAGCCAACGCCCGCGGGCCGGGTCCCGCGCCAGGCTCTCGACCAGCACCGCGGGGGGCAGTTCCGCCACCGTCGTCAGGCGATCGGCGCCGACGGGCGCGCGGTTGGCTTCTAAGACGGCGGACAGGGCGTCGAAGTCCGGATGCCCCGCCAGGGCCGACAGCGCCCGGTCGGCGGCCAGGTTCATGGTCAGGCCCGCCCCGGCGTAGCGATTCAGCTGGGCCATGGCCGCCTCGGGTTGACCGGCTCCGACCGCCAGCCGCGCCCGCATCAGCATCAGCCCGGGATGGTTGGGAATGCGCGCGTCCGCCTCGGCCAGCAGTCGGGTCGCGCCTGCGAGGTCGTCCGCATTGGCGGCGGCGACACCCTCGGCGCGCAGACGGCGAAAGGCGGCGACGTCCGATTCCGCCGTCGTCTGGGCCCCGGCCGGGGCGGCCGTGAGCAGCAGGCAGGACACGGCTAAGGCTGACACGATGCGCATGACGTTCCCCCGGTGGTCGAACGTCACTATCGGTCCGCGCACGGGACCCGCCAACTCAAGGATTGGTAATGCGGCTAGCCGAGGTGGGGTGTGATGATGCCAAGCGGCAGGGCGGTCACATTCTTCACCCCGCGGGTGACGATATGGCTCTCGCAGTCCGAGACGATACCGAGACTGAGCAGCTTCAGCCGCAGGAACTGGTCGAAGGCGTGCATGTCCGAGGTGATGATCCGCAGCACATAGTCCTCACGCCCGGTGATCGTGGCGCACTGCACCACCTCGGGCCAGGCCGAGACTGCCGCCTCGAAGGCGTCGAGATTTTCGGTCGAGGGCAGGCTCAGTTTGACGATGGCGTAGACCTCGAAATCCAGGCCCAGTTTGGTCGCGTCGAGCAGGGTCACCCGCTTGCGGATGAAGCCTGTGTCCTCCAGTCTCTTGATGCGCCGCCAGCACGGCGAGGCCGACAGGCCGACCCGGTCCGCCACCTCGGCCACCGACAATCCGGCATCCTGCTGCAGGATGTCCAGAATGCGGGCGTCGACGGGATCCAGATCGTCAGCCAAGGCGTTTCTCCTGATCGAGGTATGACGCAATAAAATACCGCCAAACCCGCCAAGGCAAGGTCAAAATCGAGCGAGCCTTGTCTGGCGCCTCGTGCTAATTGCGCCGGAGGAAACGCGGTCGGATCAACCGGACGGGACGGAATGAAGAAGCCCAATAGCCAAGCTCTCTCCTTGCGCGTGCCGGAGCCTTCGGGCCGGCCCGGCGACCCCACCGACTTCAGCCATCTGAAGCTCGACCCGGCCGGCGCCGTCGAGCGGCCCGAGGTCTCGACCAAGCCCTTCGACATGCGCGACCACGCCTTCCGGCTGGTCCGGGTGCTGGACGACGACGGCAAGGCTGTCGGCCCGTGGAATCCGAAGCTGGATCCGGAGACGCTGCGTCGCGGCCTGAAGGCCATGATCCTGACCCGCGCCTTCGACGACCGGATGCATCGCGCCCACCGTCAGGGCAAGACCAGCTTCTACATGAAGTGCACTGGCGAAGAGGCCATCGCCGTCGCCCAGGGCATGATTCTTTCCCGTGAGGACATGGGCTTCCCCACCTATCGCCAGCAGGGCCTTCTGATCGCGCGCGGCTACCCGCTCGCGACCATGATGAACCAGATTTATTCGAACGCTTCCGACCCCATCAAGGGCCGCCAGCTGCCGATCATGTATTCGGCCAAGGACTACGGCTTCTTCACCATCAGCGGCAATCTCGGCACCCAGGTGCCTCAGGCCGTCGGCTGGGCCATGGCCAGCGCCTACAAGGGCGATGACAAGATCGCCATCACCTGGATCGGCGACGGCGCCACCGCAGAAGGCGATTTCCACAACGCCCTGACCTTCGCCGCCGTCTATCGCGCGCCGGTCATCCTGAACATCGTCAACAACCAGTGGGCCATCTCGTCCTTCATGGGCATCGCCGGCGGGCTCGAGACCACCTTTGCTTCCAAGGCCATCGGCTACGGCCTTCCGGCCCTGCGCGTCGACGGCAACGACTTCCTCGCCGTCTGGGCCGCGACCCAGTGGGCCGAGGAACGCGCCCGCTCCAACCAGGGCGCGACCGTCATCGAGCTGTTCACCTACCGCGGCGCCCCGCACTCGACCTCCGACGATCCGCTGCGCTATCGCCCGGCGGACGAGGCCGAGAAATGGCCGCTGGGCGACCCTATCGCCCGCCTGAAACAGCACCTGATCGCGCTCGGCGAATGGTCCGACGAGCAGCAGACCGCCGCCGAGGCCGACGCCGTCGACCAGGTCCGCGCCGCCGGCAAGGAGTCCGAAGCCATCGGCACGCTGGGCCAGTCGCGCCCCTCGGTGAAGACGATGTTCGAGGAAGTGTACGCCACCGAGGACTGGCGCATCACCGAACAGCGGCGTGAGGTGGGAGTGTGACCATGAGCGACCAAACCACCTTCACCGAATCCGACCGCGCCGACGGCGTCGAGCCCGACATGGTCGACCAGAACAACGCTCCGAAATCCGAAGCGCCGACCGCGGCGGCAGTCATGCCCATGAACATGATCCAGGCGCTGAACTCGGCCTTGGACATCAAGATGGGCGAGGACCCGAACGTCCTCAGCTTCGGCGAGGACGCCGGCTATTTCGGCGGCGTCTTCCGCGTGACCGATCACCTGCAGAAGAAGCACGGCCTGACCCGCAGCTTCGACGCCCCGATCAGCGAGTGCGGCATTGTCGCCGCCGCCATCGGCATGGGCGCCTACGGCCTGCGCCCCGTCGTCGAGATCCAGTTCGCCGACTACATCTATCCGGCCTACGACCAGATTGTCTCGGAAGCGGCCAAGCTGCGCTACCGCTCGGGCGGCCAGTTCACCAGCCCGATCACGGTGCGCTCGCCCTACGGCGGCGGCATCTTCGGCGGCCAGACGCACAGCCAGTCGCCCGAAAGCCTGTTCACCCACATCGCCGGCCTCAAGGTCGTCATCCCGTCCAACCCCTATGACGCCAAGGGCCTGCTGACCGCGGCCATCGAGGACGACGACCCGGTCATCTTCTTCGAGCCCAAACGCCTCTACAACGGCCCGTTCGACGGCTGGCACCAGAAGCCGGTCAGCCCCTGGAAGGCCCAGGAACTGGCCCAGGTCCCGACCGGCAAATACGTCGAGCCGATCGGCAAGGCGCGCATCATGCGCGAAGGCTCGGACGTCACCA
>JALYPS010000102.1 GCA_030856285.1 Pseudomonadota bacterium | reverse complement strand
GGCCATCCGGCCCTTGCCGGCGATGCCGAACACCCGGTTGGCTCCGTGCGAGGTCAGATCGATGAACCGGTCCAGGCTCAACCGCCCATTCGCCACGTGGGTCAGCATCACCGGCACCAGGGTCTGCACGCCCGGCATGCCCGACGGCGAGGCCGGATAGGGGCGGGCCTTCTCCTCCAGCGTATGCGGCGCGTGGTCGGAACCCAGTACATCGGCGACGCCCTGTTCGATCCCGTGCCACAGTCCGGCGACGTGGCGGGCCTCCCGGATCGGCGGGTTCATCTGCGCCAGCCCCTTGAGCCGCTCATAGGCCTCGGGGCCCTCCAGCGTCAGGTGCTGGGGCGTGACCTCGACCGTGGCGACGTCCTTGTGGTCGGCGAGGAAGGCGATCTCCTCGGCCGTGGTGACGTGCAGCACATGGATGCGGGCGCCGGTCTCCTGCGCCAGCCGGACAAGGCGGCGGGTGCTCAGTATCGCGCTCTCGGCGTCCCGCACCTCGGGGTGGCTGGTCCAGTCGCCGGGCCGGGCCAGCGGCCGCCGCTCGACCAGCCGGTACTCGTCCTCGGAATGGAAGGTGGCCCGCCGCTTTACATGGCGCAGCACCTCGCGCACCCCGTCGTCGTCGGCGACCAGCAGGGTGCCGGTCGAGGCCCCCATGAACACCTTGACCCCGCAGCAGCCGGGCAGCCGCTCCAGCTCGGCCAGGTATTTCGCATTGCCGTGGGTGCCGCCGATGTAGAAGGCGTGGTCGGTCCACATCCGGTCACGGGCCCGCGCCAGCTTGTCGGCCAGAGCGTCCGGGTCGGTGGTCGAGGGCTCGGTGTTCGGCATTTCGAACACGGCGACGACCCCGCCGAGGGCGGCGGCGCGCGATCCGCTCTCGAGGTCTTCCTTCCACTCCAGCCCCGGCTCGCGGAAATGGACCTGGGTGTCGATGACGCCGGGCAGGACGGTCAGGCCCTTGGCGTCTATCACTTCGCCCGCCGAAGCCTGCGACAGGTCGCCGATAAAGAAGATCTTGCCGTCGGTCACGCCGACGTCGGCCATGCCGCGGCCCGCGTGGTTCGCCACTTCGCCGCCGCGGACGATCAGGTCATAAGTCTGGGTCATGCGCGTCCCATAGCCCTACGCGCCCGAACGAGCTAGGCCATGGCGCGCGCGGCCAGCAACTTCGTCGCCGCCTTCAGCACCCGGTCTGCGGGGAGGTCGTTCATGTGCTGGATCGCCTGGTTCAGGTTGGGGTCGATCTTGCGGAACTCATCCACCGAGCGGGGACCCCGCACCGCAATCCCGCCCCATGGGCCGTGCTCGACCTCGTCCGACGGACCGAACGCCGCCACCACCGGCGCGCCGGCGGCCACGGCCAGGTCGGTCCAGATCGTATCCGCCCCGACGTAGAGCGCCGCCCGGCCAAGGGCCGCGACCGTCTCCAGCGGGCCCAGCCGACCCTGCAGTTCGGTCACCCGGTTGCGCGGCAGCGACAGGCGGATGACGTGGGCCGCCTCGCGGGCATTGTCGTCGCCGACCACGATCACCCGTCCGCCCTCAAGGGGACCTCCATCGCCGACCAGGGCCACCGCCACCTTGGCGTAGCGCTCCGACGGCCAGACCTTGCCCATCCAGTCCGCGCCGGGACCGATGGCGAGCAGGGGAACGTCTTCGGTCGGGATCAGGGCGTTCGCGGCAGCCTGCGTCGCCTCCGACACGACCAGCTTCGGCGCCGGCACGTCCTCGAGCTGCAGCACCCGCGCCGCCTGCTCGACCGCATGAACCCCGGCCTCCCATGCGCCGCGCACGGCCCGCTTCTGCCGCTTCAGCTTGGCCGACAGGGTGGTGCCGCGCATGTCGACCACCAGCCCCCAGCGCGTCTCCCGCACCTTGTTCCACAGACCCAGCCAGTCGAGCCGGCTGTCCCGCTCCAGCACGATCAGGCGGTCCAGCCGCGGCGTGTCGGCGAACAGGGGCGCGCTCTTCGGCGAGCCGACCACGGTGAAGCTCGCCTGCGGCATGGCCTCGACCATGTAAGCAAGCACTCCCGACGACAGGATCGCGTCGCTCGCGTCCGCCTCGGCGATGTAGAGGATGGGGAACCGTCCGGCCATGGATTGGACCGTATACGGATTCTCCCGTTGCAGCAGACGGCAAGCGGGCATGGTCCACAGACGTTACGCGCCCTATCTAGGGCCCATGACCGTCCGCATCGCCCGTCTCCAAAGCCGCGCCCTGATCCGCGTGTCCGGCCCCGACGCCCGGCCCTTTCTGCACACCCTGCTGACCCAGGACGTCGAGACCCTGGCGCCGGGCGAGCTACGCTTCGGCGCCCTGCTCTCGCCCCCGGGGCGGCTGCTGTTCGACCTGTTTCTGTGGGGCGAGGACGACGTCATCGTGCTGGACGTCGCTGCGGACCGCCGCGAAAGCCTGTTGCAGCGACTGGCCATGTATCGCCTGAGGGCGCAGGTCGCGATCGAAGCCGACGATCGCCCCGCTCTGGCGGCCTGGGACGGGTCCCTGCCCGAAGGCTTCATCGCAGACCCGCGGACGCCGGGCCTCGGCGGACGAAGTCTCGCCGGCGGTGTTGCGACGAACGCGACCGAGGACGACTGGCAGGCCCATCGCCTCGCGGTCGGGGTTCCCGACCCGACCGCCGACGCCGCGCCGGACAAGGTTTATCCGATCGAGGCCAATTTCGACCTGCTGAACGGGATCGACTTCCAGAAGGGCTGTTTCGTCGGGCAAGAGACCACCTCGCGCATGAAGCGCCGCGGCAGCATCAAGAACCGCATGCTGCCGATCGCCTTCGACGGTCCGCCCCCGCCCTTCGGCGCCGAGGTGCTGAACTGCGAGCTCCGCGCCGGCGAACTGCTCAGCGGCCGCGATGGCGCGGCCATGGCCCTGCTGCGGCTGGACAGGATCGAGGGCCATCTTACGGTCGACGGTCGACCGGTGACGGTCCGGCGCCCCGACTGGGCCGGCGCTCCAAATTGAAAAACGCGCCCGAAGCGGACTTCGGGCGCGTCTCACGTCGATGATATGGGTCGACTATTCGCTCTTGGTCTCGATGGCGGCGTCGACGTTTTCAGCCGCCTCATTGGTGGCGGCGGCGGCGTTGTCGGCGGCGACCTCAGCGTTAGCGGCGGTGTCGTCGGCGGCCGAGGCGACAGTGGCGCCGGCCGCGTCGGCGGTGGCTTCGGCGTTCTCTCCGGTCTGCGGCGAGCAGGCCGTCAGGGCAAGGGCGGCCGCGGTGGCGGCGAACAGGGCGATACGCATGGAAATCCTCCTTATGGGAGACACGGTTGTTCAGGCTTGGCCATGACTTGTCCAGTCCGATTGCGCTTTGACCCTAACCGACGGGGCGATCATCATCCCGTTTTCCAGTCAGGGAGCTGCCGCATGCCGCTGATCGACCTCAGCCACACCATCGAGGGCGGCATGATCACCTACAAAGGCCTGCCCGCGCCGCTGGTCTGCGACCATCTGAGCCGCGAGGCGTCGCGCGCCAACTACGACGCCGGAACCGAGTTCCAGATCGGCCGCATCGAGATGGTCGGCAACACCGGCACCTATCTGGATACGCCTTTCCACCGCTACGCCGATGGCGAGGACCTGAGCGACGTCGGCCTTGACCGCGTCGCCGCCCTGCCCGGCCTCGTCGTCCGCGTCCCCGACCTTCAGGCGATCGACACCGACCGGTTCGCCGGCCTCGACGTGCGCGGCAAGGCCGTTCTGGTCCACACCGGCTGGGCCCGGCACTGGCGCACCGACGCCTATTTCGAGGATCACCCCTTCCTGACCGGGGCCGCCGCGGCCCTTCTGGTAGATGCGGGCGCGGCGCTGGTGGGAATCGACTCCCACAATATCGATGACACCCGCACCCGCGCGCGGCCGGTGCACACCCTGCTGCTCGGTGCGGGCATCCCGATCTGCGAACATTTGCGCGGACTGGAACTGCTGCCTCAGGCAGAATTCCGCTTCACCGCCGCGCCCCCGAAGATCAAGGCGTTCGGCACATTTCCGGTGCGGGCGTTCGCCCAAGTGGGCTGACGGGCGCTCGACGGCTTTCAGCACCCGTTGAATTTTTTCGCCACCTTCTCGACGCGGTTCACCCATCGGTGATACGCAGGACGGGCGCAGGGGGCGCATCGCTCAAAGGATCAGTAATATGTTCAAGGCTTTCGCACGCCGCGCCGTACTGGCGGCCGCCATATCGGCTGTCGCCTTCGGGACGATGGGCTTCCAGTCCAACGACGGTCAGGACCGTCGTGTTCGCATCATCAACGCCACCGGCGTCACCATGACCCATTTCTACGCCTCCAACTCGGGCGAGGCCGACTGGCAGGAAGACATTCTCGGTCAGGACGTGCTGCTTTCGGGCGCCTCGGTCCGGATCAACATCGACGACGGCTCGGGCGCCTGCCTCTATGACTTCAAGGCCCGCTTCGCCGATGGCGACGAACTCGTCCGCTATCGGATCAACGTCTGCCAGATCACCGAGTACCGCTACAGCGCGGGCTGATCGGCTGGACTGACTGAACATCAGGGCCGCGCCTTCCGGGACGCGGCCCTTTTTTGCGCCTGATCCGCTACGCTGCGCTCATGGCCGACTCACTCCATCGCTGCGCCTGGTGCGGGACCGATCCGCTCTACGTCGCCTATCACGACGAGGAATGGGGCGTGCCTGAGTACGACGCCCGCGCGCTGTGGGAGAAGCTGGTGCTTGACGGCTTCCAGGCCGGGCTGGCCTGGATCACCATCCTGAGAAAACGCGAGGGGATGCGCGACGCCTTCGACGGCTTCGACCCGGTGAAAGTCGCGGCCTATGGCGAGGCGGACATCGAACGGCTGCTGGGCGACGCCCGCATCATCCGCTCGCGGGCCAAGATCAACAGCGCCATCAAGGGCGCGCGGATCTGGCTGGAGATGCGCGACAACGGCGAGGACTTCTCCGAATGGCTCTGGTCCTTCGTCGGCGGCGCGCCGATCCAGAACGTCTGGGCCGACGGCGGCGCCCGGCCCGTAGCGACGCCTGAGTCCGAAGCCATGGCCAGGGCGCTCAAGAAGCGGGGCTTCACCTTCTGCGGCCCCGTGATCGTCTATGCCTTCATGCAGGCGGTCGGCATGGTCAACGACCACGGCGTCGAATGCTTCCGTCACCGGCAGGTTCGTGCGATGCCCGGCAGGTGAAGACCCCCACGAAATTCCCTGCAAAGGCAAAACTTTCGCGCGCCTTCCCGACCCTGGCGCTCGAAATCCTGCTGATCCAGTCCAGCGGCGGCCCTGTCTGCGGCGTGGATGAGGCCGGGCGCGGGCCATGGGCCGGTCCGGTGTCGGCGGGCGCGGTGATTCTGAACCCAGCCGACCTGCCCACGGGTATCGACGATTCCAAGGCCCTGACCCACGCCCGTCGCGAAGCGCTTGAGATCGAGATCAAGGCGCGCGCTATCGCCTGGGGCGTCGGATTCGCCTCGGTCGAGGAAATCGGCGAGCTGAACATCCTTCACGCTACGGGTCTGGCCATGTGCCGGGCCATCGAGGCGCTACAGGTGCAGCCCGTCGCGGCGCTGGTGGATGGGAACTACCGTTTCAAACTGCCGTGCGAGGTCCGCACCGTGGTCGGCGGCGACGGACTGTCCCTGTCGATCGCCGCGGCTTCGATACTCGCCAAGACGGCGCGGGACCGGCTGATGGTCGAACTGGATGCCGAATACCCCGGCTACGGCTTTGCCGGGCACAAGGGGTACAATGCGCCGGTGCATTCGGCGGCCCTCAAGGCCCTCGGCCCCTGCCCCGCGCATCGGCGTAGCTGGGCCCCTATCCGGGCCCTGCTGGAGTCCTAGACCGCCAGCGCCCCGCCGAGCATCGCGCCCATCAGAGCCGCCACAACGCCGCCCGCTACGATCGTCACCCAGTCGGGCAAGTCGGCGACCAGCTCTTTCAGCGTCGGGTCGGGCGTCACCGGGTCGTTGGCCACGCGCGTATCAAAGCGCGCCGACGAGGGCGGACGCCAGGCGATCGTTTCAAAGGCGTCGGCGGCGCGGCCATAGCCCTGTCGGGCGTAGAGGCGATTGGACGGAGTCATAGAAGACGTTTCCATGACAGCTTAACGGCAGAGTTTGCATACCGTTCCGCTTGTCCGCTGATGGCCTGGATCAGGCGGCGTCCGCCAGGCTGACAGGGCGTTCGCTGACCACGAACAGATATTCGACGTTCCTGAGCCGGCCCACCGCCCCGACCTTCTCGCCCTTGGGATTGTGGATGCCGATGCGGGCTCCGACGTAGCGCGGGCGCGCGATTTCGATCACCTGAACCTCTCCTCGGCCGGACAGCATGCCGACCAGCTGGTCGCGGCCCAGATAGCCCTCGTCGTTGAACGAGACGATCAGGTTCGGCGCTTTCAGCCCTTCGATCACGGTCTGCAGCGCCGGGGCGATGCCGGGCTTGCTGTTGAAGCGGCTCTTGCGGGTGCGGACGTCGATCCGCTTGTTAGCGATCCCGTAGGTTTCCGGCCGGTCCCACAGCACCAGACTCTCCCAGCAATGGTAGTTGCCGAGATAGGAATGCTGGTTGTACGGCGGGTCCAGATAGACCAGATCGGCCTCGACCTCGGGGGCCAGTTCGACCGCGTCGCGGCGCGTGGCCTTGCATGGGCCGCCTGCCACTCCGGGCAAAATGTCAGGCGTCCGCAGCTCAAGCGGCTTCAGCGCCCGCGGGGCCCATTGCTTCATGTAGGCCATCTGCAAACCGGCCGTGGAATCCACCCGGTCGGCGGCCTCCATCAGGCTCACGAGGGCGACGGCCTCAAGCTCGGGCTCCAGCCCCATGGCTGCGATCCGGTCGCGCATGGCGTCGATGACCGCGCCGTTCTCGGGCGTGAAATAGCGGGCGTCCTCGCAGAAGGTCTTCGTGAACCAGCTGGCCTGCGGGGTGACGGTCCTCAGTTCGGCCAGCACGGCCTCGGCCCGTTCAAGCCAGCGTTCGCGGTCCGCCTGCACATAGGCGGTCGCCAGCGTATGGGCATAGGCGTTGTGGTCATTCGACCAGACCCGGAATCCCGCTCCCTTCAGCGCATGGCAGACCCGGGCTGAGCCGGAGAACAGGTCACAGACCGTCCCGCCATCGGGCAACTGCCCGCGGATCGCCGTCGCGATCTGGGTCAGCAACGCCCTCTTGGAGCCGATATATTTGATCATGCCGATCCTTGAGGATCAGGTGCGGCCCTTGCCGCCCTTCGTCGGAGCATGGGCCAGTCGCAGCAGATTCGCAGCCCCCGGCGCGCCGAAGGGCGTTCCGGCGAGGATGAGGATGCGTTGCCCCGGTTCGGCCATGCCGTAGTTCACCGCACTGTTGACCGCATCCTCGGTGACGTCTTCCAGCGAGGCCGGCTCCTTGCCCAGCCGTGTCTCCAGCCCCCAGACCAGCGCCAGGCGCCGCGCCGTCTCGGGCTTGGGCGTCAGGGCCAGAACCGGCTGCAACGGCCGCTCGCGCGCCATCCGCCGCGCCGTCCCGCCAAGCGTCGTGAACACCACGATACAGGCCGTCGACTGGGCCTCCGCCGCCTTGCGCGCCGCGGCCACCAGGGCGTCGGCGTCGATGTCGTCCATGCCGGCGTGTTCGGCGTCCATGAGGCTGGGCCACATCGGGTCCTTCTCGACCCGTTCGATGATCCGGCTCATCACCCCGACTGATTCCAGCGGATAGTCGCCCGACGCCGTCTCGGCCGACAGCATCAGTGCGTCGGCGCCCTCATAGGCGGCGTTGGCCACATCCGAGGCCTCGGCCCGCGTCGGCGCCGGAGATGACGTCATCGACTCCAACATCTGGGTGGCCACGATCACCGG
>JALYPS010000031.1 GCA_030856285.1 Pseudomonadota bacterium | reverse complement strand
CGCGGAGAGTCCCGGCTTCAGGGACTTGTCGGCTTCCGTTTTCTTTTCCGGCGAATGGGACTATATCGCCGTGATCAACGCCCGGTCGAAAGGCCGGGCGCCGTCGTATCCAGAGCCCGGTTTTCGGGCTCGAACAAGAACCGGAATGCCCCCATGACCGACATCCTGATGCCCAAGGCCACCGCGGTC
Source organism: Pseudomonadota bacterium (assembly GCA_030856285.1). Lineage (GTDB taxonomy): Bacteria > Pseudomonadota > Alphaproteobacteria > Caulobacterales > Caulobacteraceae > Brevundimonas. The sequence goes on along the minus strand of JALYPS010000031.1, from coordinate 4,113 downwards.
TGGCTGGTCGACAACACCTCGCTGACCTTCGAACAGATCGCCGACTTCTGCGGCCTGCACCCGCTCGAAGTGCGCGGCATCGCCGACGGCGACGTGGCCCGGGACATCCGCGGCGCCGATCCGCTGGTCAACGGCCAGCTGACCCGTGAAGAGCTGGACAGAGCCCAGAACGACGAGGCCTACCGCATGCAGGCCGTGGTCAGCCGCCACGCCGAACTGCTGAAGGTGCACAAGGCGCCGCCGAAATACACGCCGGTCTCGCGCCGTCAGGACCGTCCTGATGCGATCATGTGGTTCGTGCGCAACCACCCCGAGGTGACCGACGCCCAGATCGCCAAGATGCTCGGCACCACCAAGTCGACCATCGAGAGCGTACGCAACCGCACCCACTGGAACAGCCCCAACATCAAGCCGGTCGATCCGGTGACCCTGGGTCTGGTCGGCCAACTGGCCCTGGACGAACTGGTCAGGAAGGCCGCCGACAAGAAGGCAAAGGACGACGCCAAGAAGGGCGGCGCCACCCTGCAGCCCGTCGACGCCCCGGCGGAGCCGGTCGAGGAGGAATTCGTACCGGAAGCCCGCGAACGCCGCGGCGCCGAACCGACCGCCGCCTCGGTGTTCGGCTCCAAGGACTGAGCCCTCCGCGACCGACAATAAAAAACGGCCCCGGGATCGCTCCCGGGGCCGTCGTTCTTTCGGGAGGCCTCGCTAATGCGCCGAGGCCTCCAGGCTGGTGATCTGTTCCTTGAGCCGGAGCTTCTGCAACTTGAGCTCTCTCACGCGAAGCGAGTCCGTGGCCGGGTGGGTCGTCTCCTTCCGGATGGTTTCATCCAGGTTGCGGTGACGGTTTCCCAGTTCGCGGATACGAGCTTCGATGGTCATGGCTTGCGCCTCCATGTCTAAGGGACCAGTACAGTCAGCGCCGGGTCTGACCGGCTGTAGAATCACATTCCAGTGAACTGCCGACCGTCCTGATGCGGACCACCCTGGAGCCCGAATTGGCCGAAGATGTGAACGGAGCCGTACGGAACCCTTCCGGCTCTACGCCCTCCAGATTGATTGTTGGAATTTCCGGTGCGTCCGGCGTGACTTACGGCGTCCGGGTGCTCGACGCCCTGCGTGAACTGGGTGTCGAAAGCCATCTGGTCGTGACCCGCGCGGCCCTGCTGACCCTGTCGCAGGAAACCGATCTTTCCGCTGACGACCTGATGGGACGCGCCGACGTGTCGCACAGGCTCAATGACGTCGGCGCCTCCATCGCCTCGGGCTCGTTCCGGACCATGGGCATGATCGTCGCCCCCTGTTCGGTCCGCACCATGAGCGAGATCGCCACCGGCGTGACCTCCACCCTGCTGACCCGCGCCGCCGATGTGGTGCTGAAGGAGCGGCGGCCGCTGGTGCTGATGGTGCGCGAGACGCCCCTCCACCTCGGCCACCTGCGCACCATGACCGCCCTGACCGAGATGGGCGCCATCGTCGCCCCGCCCCTGCCCGCCTTCTATGCGAAACCCGCCTCGATCGCCGAGATGGTCGACCAGTCGGTGGGCCGTGCGCTGGACCTGTTCGGCCTCGACTGGTCCGCGGTGCGGCGCTGGGACGGGCTCAAGGGACCCTCGCCGGAATGAGCCTGTGGGACTGGGCGCTGACGGCATACGCCGCCGACGGGGTCGCCGACGCCTGTCTGGAGCTGCAGGACGCCGCCGGCCAGAATGTACCCCTGCTGCTGTGGGCCGCCTGGTGCGCCCACACCGGACGCATCCCTGATGAGGACACCCTCGAGGCCGCAGGCGACACCGCCCGGGCCTGGCAGGAGACCGCCATTGCACCCCTGCGCGCCGTGCGGCGGGCTCTGAAGCCCCGCGCGCCCGATCTCGACGACGTCGCCCGCGAAGCCGTCCGGGCCCAGGTCAAGGCGGTGGAGCTGGAGGCCGAACGCCGCCTGCTGACCGCGCTGGAGGCGCTCGCCCCCGCCCCGACCGGCCCGCCGCAGCCACCGATCAATACATTGGTGGCGGCGGCCCGCGTCTGGTCGCCGATGACGCCGCGCGCCGGGCTGGTTCAGCTGGCCGACCGCCTTCCGGCCTGACGCGACGCACAGTATGATCCCCCAACAGGGCCCGACATGAACGACGACGAACCTTTTCTGACCGAAGAAGAACTGGCGCTGCACGCCCGGCTCAAGGTGCTTCAGCTTGAGCACGCCGACCTCGACGCCTCGATCGAGGCTCTCGGCCACATGCCCGTCCCGGATCAGCTGATGATCGCGCGCCTGAAGCGGAAGAAGCTGGTCCTGCGGGACGAGATCACCAAGATCGAGGACCGCATCCTGCCCGACATCATCGCCTGAGGGCCGCGTCAGCGCCCCTTCTTGCGAACCCACATGGCCGCGTCCGCCTCGGCCAGCCAGACTTCAGGATCGGTGTGGCCGGCGAAGGCGCGGACGCCGAACGAGCCGCCAAGCGGCGACTGCTCCCCGGCCCAGACGAATCCGTCGGCCTCCAGCGCGGCGGCCAGACGCCGGGCCTTGTCGCGGCCCTCGTCGAGTCCGGCGTTCAGCATCAGCAGGCCGAACTCGTCGCCGCCCAGCCGGCCGACCGCATCCGATTCGCGCAGATTGGCGCGCAGCAGCTCGGCGACATGCACCAGGGCGGCGTCGCCCGCCGCGTGACCCAGGGTGTCGTTGACGCTCTTGAAGCCGTCGAGATCGAGATACAGCAGCACCGCCGGCACCTCATGGCGCTGGCAGAAGGCCATGGCGCTGCGCATCACCGCTACGAAGCCGCGCCGGTTCAGCGCCGGCGTCAGCACGTCGTGATCAGCCGCCGCCTCGGCCGCCTCGGCGCGCAGGCGCAGGGCTTCGACCTCGGCGCGCAGGCGCTCGATCTCGGCTTGGGGGTCGGTGACGGCCGTGTCGATCACGAGCGAAGAGGGCTCCCCGGCCGGCGACTCAATACGCCCGGCCCACCGTCAGCCTAACGCCGTCGGTTGCGGGCGCAACGCGAGTCCTGTATCGCGCCGCTTTCCGCGAAAGGCGCGCACCGATGGCGACTCAGACTCCGCCCGTGGCGATCATCATGGGCAGCCGCTCGGACTGGCCGACGATGAAACACGCCGCCGACGCCCTCGACCGGCTCGGCGTGGCCTGGGACGCCCGGGTGGTCAGCGCCCACCGCACCCCCAAACGCCTGTTCGACTTCGCCACCGGCGCCCGCGCCGCGGGGTTCAAGGTCATCATCGCCGGGGCCGGCGGCGCCGCACACCTGCCCGGCATGGCCGCCTCCATGACCGAACTGCCGGTGCTCGGCGTGCCGGTGGAATCGAAGTCGCTGAAGGGCCTCGACAGCCTGCTGTCCATCGTCCAGATGCCCGGCGGCATTCCGGTCGCCACCCTCGCTGTCGGTGAGCCGGGGGCGAAGAACGCCGGCATTCTCGCCGCCCAGATCCTGGCCCTGTCGGACCCGATCCTCGCCGGACGCCTGACCGCCTTCCGAGAGGCCCAGACCGAGGCCGTGCACGAAACCGTCGAGGACTGAGTGTCAGACGCCTCACCCCTGCCCCCCGGCTCGACCCTCGGCATCATCGGCGGCGGTCAGCTCGGGCGGATGCTCAGCCAGGCCGCCTCGCGCCTCGGCTTCAACGTCGTCATCCTCGACCCCGAGGAGAACAGCCCCGCCGGCCGCGTCTCCCAGGGCCAGATCGTCGCCGCCTATGACAATCCCACGGCCCTGACCGTGCTGGGCCAGACCTGTCAGGCCGTCACCTTCGAGTTCGAGAACGTCCCCGCCGGCTCGGTCGAACGGCTGGTCGAGGGCGGGGCCGTCGTCGCGCCCGGCCCCAAGGCCCTGGCCGTGGCCCAGGACCGGGTGGACGAAAAGACCTTCCTCAACAGCGTCGGTGCCCCGACGGTGGCCTTCACCGCCATCGAGACCCTTGAGGACCTGCGTCACGCCGTCGACAGACTGGGGGTCCCGGTCCTGCTCAAGACCCGGCGCGAGGGCTACGACGGCAAGGGGCAGGTCTGGATCAAGTCACCCGCCGACGCCGCCAGGGCCTGGAAGACGATCGGCGGTCGCCCGGCCATCCTGGAGGCGCGGGCGTCATTCGAGCGTGAAC
>JALYPS010000021.1 GCA_030856285.1 Pseudomonadota bacterium | reverse complement strand
CCATAAGCGGCGGCCCCAGCTTGCACTTTGACAGGGCGGCTCACCAGTCCTACCGCCAAGCCGTGACAGTTCTCTCGCTCGAAGACCTCGCCGCATCGACCCCGCCCGGCACACCGTGGCTGGGGCTGGACCTCGGCGAGAAGACCATCGGCGTGGCCGTGTCCGACGTCACCCGCATGATCGCCAGCCCGCTGTCCCTGATCCGCAAGACGAAATTCACCGACGACGCCCATGCGGTGCTCAAGCTGATGGACGGGCGCAAGGCGTCGGGGCTGGTGATCGGCCTGCCGCTGAACATGGACGGCAGCGAGGGGCCGCGGGCGCAGTCGTGCCGGGCCTTCGCGCGCAATCTGCAGCGTATCCGCGCCGTGCCCTGCGCCTTCCAGGACGAGCGGCTGTCGACCAGCGCGGTCGAGCGGTTCCTGATCGAGGAGCTGGACCTGAACCGCAAGCGGCGCGCCAATGTGGTCGACCGCACCGCCGCCGCCTGGATCCTGCAGGGCGCGCTGGACCGGTTGCGGGCGTGACCGCCCTGCTCACCGGCGTCGTGCCGGTCTTCGCCATGATCGCGCTCGGCTGGGGGCTGAAGTGGCGGGCGTTTCTGGATGACGACGGTTGGCGGGCGGTCGAGCGGCTGACCTATTTCGCCTTCTATCCGGCCTTCCTGATCCCGGCGGTGTGGCGCGCGGACTTCGCGGGCGGCGCGGCCGGGCCGGTGGCCATGGCCACTGTGGCGGTGGCCCTGACGGTGGCCCTGCTGACCGTGCTGGCCAAGCCGATGCTGCGGATCAGCGACCCGGCCTTCACCAGCGTCTTCCAGGGCGTGATCCGCTGGAACGGTTTCGTCTTCCTGCCCGTCGCCGGGGCCGTGTTCGGAGAGGCCGGGCTGGGCGTGGCGGCGGTGGCGTTCGGAGTGCTGGCGCCGGCGTTGAATGTGGTCTGCGTGCTGGTGCTGGCGCGATGGGGTGCGGGTCAGGGCGGGGGCTGGCGGCTGGCGCTGTCGTCGCTGCTTAGGAACCCCATCATCTGGGCATGCGGGATCGGGGCGGCGCTCAATCTGACGGGCGTACCGAAGCCCGATCTGGTGATGGGGGTGTTCGACCTGATGGGGCCGGGCGCGATCGCCCTGGGGCTGATCACCGCCGGGGCGGGGCTGAGCTTCCGCTATGCGGCGTCGCGGCCGGTGCTGATGCTGACCGTGACGGCGATCAAGCTGATCGTCTTGCCCGTGGGCATGTACTGGCTGACCGGGGTGCTGGGCGGAGACCGGATGGCGCAGGGGCTGGCGCTGCTGGCCGGGGCCTCGCCCGGAGCGGCCGCCTCCTATGTCATGGCGCGGCAAATGGGCGGCGACGCACCGCTGATGGCGGGGGTCGTGGCCCTGACCACGGTGGTCAGCGCCTTCACCATCCCGATCCTGCTGGCGGTGTTCGGCTATATCTGAACACAGGATGTGAACATGGGCGGCTTCCGTTCCGGCGCGCGCGGCCCTATAGGCGGGCCTCGATGAGCCAGCCTGCCGCACTCACCGATCTGATTCTCGAGCGGCTGGCGCCGTTTCCGCACAGCCATTTCCTGTCCGCCGGCGATCTGAACGCCGCGACCACCCCGCCTTTGCTGGATCTGGCCGACGCCTTCGTCGACTTCAATCGCCAGTCGTCGAAGTCGCTGGACCTGATGCGCGGGCGCACGGTCATGAACCTGTTCTTCGAGAACTCGACCCGGACCAGCGCCTCGTTCGAGATCGCGGCCAAGCGGCTGGGCGCCGATGTGACGGCGCTGTCGCCGCGCACATCCTCCACGGCCAAGGGCGAGACCCTGATCGATACGGCGGCGACGTTGAACGCCATGAAGCCGGATGTGCTGGTGGTGCGGCACGGAGCCTCGGGCGCGGCGGCCCTGCTGTCGCAGAAGGTGGGTTGCGCCGTGGTCAATGCCGGGGACGGACGGCATGAGCATCCGACCCAGGCCCTGCTGGACCTGCTGAGCCTGCGCCGGGCGTTCGGGGATGTGGGCGGGCTGACCGTCGCCATCTGCGGCGACATCGCCCACAGCCGGGTGGCGCGATCCAATGTGTCGATGCTGTCGATGATGGGGGCGCGGGTGCGGCTGATCGGGCCACCGACGCTGGTGCCCGGCGACGCCGACCGGTGGGGCTGCGAGGTCTTCCATGACATGCGCGAGGGCCTGAGGGGCTGCGACGTCGTGATGATGCTGCGGCTGCAACTGGAGCGGATGGAGGGGGCGCTGGTGCCCTCGACCCGCGAGTATTTCCGCTTCTGGGGGCTGGACCGCGAGAAACTGTCCTGGGCGAATCCGGGGGCGAAGGTGATGCATCCGGGGCCGATGAACCGGGGCGTCGAGATCGACTCCGACGTGGCCGACGACCTGACCGTGTCGCTGATCCAGGATCAGGTCGAGATGGGGGTGGCGGCGCGCATGGCGGTGCTGGCGGCCCTCTCGGCGCGCCTGGATGGAGACTCCTGATGGGCGGTCTTTGTGTTCCCTTCCCCCCTCGTGGGGGAAGGTGGGCCGCGGAGCGGCTCGGATGGGGGG
>JALYPS010000481.1 GCA_030856285.1 Pseudomonadota bacterium | reverse complement strand
AGGCAGACCTGTGGCCTGGCGGGGCCGTCCCCATGTGCTTCCTGACTCCGGCCGCTGATGACGGTTGGGCGCGGGACAAGGTCATGGCCGCCGCCGCCGCCTGGGAGGCTGCGGCACGGATTGATTTCGACATCACTGCTGACTGCGCCGAGACGCCCACCACGGGCCCGAACCGCCGCATCCCGATCCGCATTGACCACGATCCGGAGCGGTTCGCCTCAGCCAGCCATCTGGGGGTCAACCTCGTGCGTGGCGGGACCATCAGCCTGAACGCCGACTATCTGGTCACCAATCGCATCTGCGGACGACGCGGCTCGGTCGGGCGAGAGGGCTGTTTCTATGCCGACGCCCTGCACGAGCTGGGGCACGCCCTCGGCTTTTCCCATGATCACGTGAGCCCGCGTGCGCCTGATTGCGTCGCCCGGATGAGCACGCCCGAGGCCGAGGTGGCGGACGAGACCTATTACGATGCGGCCTCGATCATGAACTACTGCAACCCCGACCGCTGGAAGGGCGAGCTGAGCCCTGCTGACATCTGCTCGATCCGCGCGGCCTATGGCGCGCCCGACGGGACCCGGCCCGCGCGAGCCGCCTGCTATGCGATGACCGGGGCGCCCGTGGCCCGGCGGCCTTGACCCGGGTTCATCCCGCCCCCTAGCGTGCGGCGCCCGTCCGGGCCGGTCGTTTGGGAAATTGATCATGCGTCATCGTCTGCTTGGCCGGGCCATGCCCGCCTTTGTCCTGCTGGCCGTGCTGGCCGGACCCGTCCTGGCGCAGGAAGGCCGGACCTACCAGCAGCCGCCGGCGCCGATTGCGGACATTCTCGACACCAGGCCGACGCCGACGCCCAGTCTGTCGCCGGACCGGACGACGCTGGCGCTTTACGACCGCGCCAACCTGCCGCCGATCGCCGAACTGGCGGAGCCGATGCTGCGGCTCGCAGGATACCGGATCAATCCGCGCAACAACGGCCAGGCCAACAGCCGGGTGGCATGGCTGACCGGTCTCAGCTTCCAGCCGGTGGCGGGCGGGGCCGCGCGTACCGTGAGCCTGCCGGCCAATTCGCGCTTCGTCTCGCCGGGCTGGTCGCCCGACGGCCGCTCGCTGGCTCTGCTGATGGACGCGCCGACCGGGCTGGAGCTGTGGACCGTGGATGTGGCCAGCGGCCGCGCACGCAGGCTGACCGACGCCCGGGTCAACGCCGCGGGCGGCGGCGCGTTCGACTGGCTGCCGGACAGTTCGGGACTGGTGGTGCGGATGACGCCCGAGGGCCGTGGCGCCGCGCCTGACGTCAGCCGCCCGCCCGAGGGGCCCATTGTCGAGGAGAGCCTCGGCCGGACCGCGCCGGCGCGGACCTATCAGGACCTGCTGTCCAACGCCGGCGACGAGGCTCTGTTCGAGCACTATTTCACCTCGCAGCTGACGCTGGTCCCGCTTGAGGGTCCGGCCCGGATGCTGGGCGCTCCGGCGGTCTATCTGGGCTCGGGCGTATCGCCGGACGGGCGCTACATCCTGCAAACCACGGTGAAGCACCCGTACAGCTATGTCGTCCCGGCGGCCCTGTTCCCCGCCGAGGTCGCGATCACCGATCTGCGGGGCCGGGTCGTACACCGGGTCGCCGACCTGCCGCTGCGCGACAATATTCCGACTCCCTTCGACTCCGTTGCGCCGGGGCCGCGCTCGGCCCAGTGGCGGGCCGACGCGCCCTCGACCCTGGTCTGGGTCGAGGCCCAGGATGGCGGCGATCCGCGCACGCCGGCCGAGGTGCGCGACCGGGTCTTCACCCTCGCCGCACCGTTCAGCGGCCAGCCGACCCCGCTGATCGACCTGAAGGACCGCTACGGCGGCGTGATCTGGGGCGACGCCGATACGGCTCTGGTGATCAGCCGGCAGTTCAACAACCGACGCGAGACCCGCTATCTGGTCGATCCGTCCAACCCCGGTCAGGGCCGCACCCTGCTGGAGCGGAACTATCAGGATCGCTACAACGATCCCGGCTTCCCGGTGACAGAGGCCAACGCGAGCGGTTTTCCGGTCATGCGGTTCACCGCCGACGGCGCGCGGGTGTTGATGACCGGCGCCGGGGCGACGCGGGCGGGGGAGTATCCCTTCCTCTCGACCATGGACCTGACGACCGGCGCCACCGAGCGCGTCTGGACCTCGGCGGACGGGGTCTATGAGAGCGTGCTGGGCATCCTCGACGAGGACGGCCGGCGGCTGCTGACGCGGCGCGAAACACGCAACGATCCGCCCAACATCCACGCCCGCAATCTCGACGAACCGACGGCCGTCACACGGGGCATCACCCAGTTCCCCGACCCGGCCCCGCAACTGGCCGGAGTGACCAAACAGCTGATCAGCTACACGCGCGCCGACGGGGTCCAGCTGTCCGGAACGCTCTATCTGCCCGCCGGCTACGACAAGGACCGTGACGGGCCGCTGCCGCTGGTGATGTGGGCCTATCCGGCCGAGTTCACTGACGCCGCCGTGGCCGGGCAGGTGGTCGACACGGCCAACCGCTTCACCCGGCCAGGCGGAATCAGCCATCTGTTCCTGTTGACCCAGGGCTATGCGGTGCTGGACGATCCCTCGATGCCGATCGTCGGCGTCAACGGGGCCGAACCAAACGACACCTACATCCAGCAACTGACGGCCAGCGCCGAGGCGGCGGTCAACGCCGTGGTCGGGATGGGCGTGGCCGACCGCGACCGGATCGCCGTCGGCGGACACAGCTACGGCGCCTTCATGACCGCCAACCTGCTGGCCCACACCGACCTGTTCCGCACCGGCATCGCCCGCTCGGGCGCCTACAACCGCACCCTGACCCCGTTCGGCTTCCAGGCTGAGCAACGCACCTATTGGGAGGCCGGCGACACCTATGACCAGATGTCGCCCTTCACCTTCGCGAACCGGGTCAATGAGCCGATCCTGCTGATCCACGGCGAGGCGGACGACAACTCCGGCACCTTCCCGGTCCAGTCCGAGCGCTTCTACGCCGCGCTGAAGGGCAACGGCGCCAACGTCCGCTACGTGGTCCTGCCGCTGGAGGCGCACGGCTATCGGGCGCGGGAGTCGGTCGGCCATACACTGTGGGAAATGACCCGCTGGCTGGACCAGTATGTGAAGAACGCCGGGCCGCGGGCGGCGCCGACCAGCGCTCCCTGATCGCCGTTCGTCAGGAATCGACAGCCCCTGATCGGTCCCGCGCGTGC
>JALYPS010000469.1 GCA_030856285.1 Pseudomonadota bacterium | reverse complement strand
GCCCAGGGACCCGTCACCGTCGCGCGCGGTCCTGACGGACCCGGCGGCATTCTCAGCTTCACGACCGAGGCGACCCCCGACGCAGTGGTCGCCTTCTATCGCAAACGCGCCGAGGCGGCCGGCCTGGCCTCGGTCATGGCCATGAACACCGGCGAGGCCCGGGCCTATGGCGCCGCCGCCGGGGACGGCAGCGGCAAGCTGCTGCACGTCGTCGCCACGCCCGTTGAGAACGGCCCGACCAGCGTGCAGCTGGACTGGACCAACGGCCGGTGAAACCGGCCGCCGTCCTGGCCGCCTGCCTTCTCGGCGGGTGCGCCGCTACAGGCGGCCCTTCGGCCCTGATCTCCCCGCCCTCGGGCTATCTTGCCGCCGAACAGGTCGGTGGACTGGCCGCGCTCTCCATTCCAGGCATGTCCAGCCCGAGCGCGAACGATCTCGTGTCGGTCTATGCCGTATCGCCGGGAACCGACCGCTGGTGGATGGCCACCGCCCATGCCGAACTGCGCGCGCCCGAAGCGGCTCAGCATTTCGACTGCCTGCTGGGCGCCCGCCTGAACCAGCAGCCGCGCCCGGCCCTGGCCCGAGTCATGAGCCGTCTGCTGGTTGATGCGGAGGCCCTCGTCCGGGCGATGGGTCCGCAGACTCCCGACCCCGCGCCGAAACGGCCCGTCGCCCTGATCGAAGGCCTCGAGCCCTGCCAGCGCCTGACCCCGGAATCGCGCGCCGCCTCCGCCTGGCCCGCAAGCGGAGCGATCGTAGCCGCGGCCTATGGAGAGTTGTTCGCCGAGCTCGCGCCCGACAGGGCCGAAGCCGCGCGCGGCATGGGACGCGAGATCGCTTACAGCCGCGCGGTCTGCCGGATCAACTGGGTCTCCGACGTGGAGGCAGGGGTCGGCCAGGGCATTGGTCTGTACGCTCGCGCCTCCGCACAGCCGGCCTTCCAGACCGAGCTGGAGGCCGCCAGAACCGAGGTCGCCGCCGCCCGCGCCGAGGACCTGACCCCTCCGTCCTGCGCCGCCGAACGCCGCGCGCTTCGCCAGTGGAGCGCCCCGGCGGCGATCAGGCCGGACGCGGGCTGACCAGCGAGCCGTAAAGGTCGGTCCGGCGGTCGCGGAAAAAGCCCCAGGCGGCGCGGTGGCGGTCGATGAATTCGAGGTCGAAGGTGTGGACCAGCGCCCCCTCCTCGCCCCGTCCGAAGCTCTCGACCAGATCACCGCGATGGTCGGCGATGAAGGACGAGCCGTAGAAGACCTGTCCGGCCTCATTGACCTGTTCACGGCCGATCCGGTTGGCGCCGACGACGGGCACGACATTGGACACAGCATGCCCCTGCATGGCGCGCCGCCACGGCTCGGCGGTGTCCAGTTCCTTGTCGTGTGGCTCCGAGCCGATGGCGGTCGGATACATCAGCACCTCGGCTCCCTGCAGCATCATGGCGCGGGCGGTCTCGGGGTACCACTGGTCCCAGCAGATGCCGACGCCGATGCGGCCGTGGCGGGTGTTCCAGACCTTGAAGCCCGTGTCGCCCGGCCGGAAATAGTATTTCTCCTGATAGCCGGGGCCGTCGGGGATGTGGCTCTTGCGATAGACGCCGAGCGCCGAGCCGTCGGCGTCCAGCATGACCATCGAGTTGAAATAGTGCGGACCCTCGCGCTCGAAGATCGAGACGGGAATGGCGACGCCGAGTTCGGCCGCCACGGGCTGGAGCGCCGTCACGCACGGGTGCTCACGCCACGGATGGGCGCCCGCGAACCATTTTTCCTCCTGCGAGACGCAGAAATACGGGCCCTGAAAGAGCTCGCTCGGAAGGATGACCTGCGCGCCCTTGCCGGCGGCCTGACGGACCAGGTCGATGGTCTTGTCGATATTGGCCTGCAGGTCCTCGCCATAGGAGGTCTGGAGCGCGGCGACGGTGATCGTACGGGCCATCAGGCAGGCTCCTGCTGGGAGATGCAGTGAAAGGATCCGCCGCCTGACAGGATGGCGATAGACGGGAGCGCAATGATCTCACGGTCCGGAAATACGGTCTTCAGCCCCTGACAGACCAGGTCGGCGGCGCGGTCGTTCCCGTAGGTCGGCACGATCACCGCGCCGTTGGCGATGAGGAAATTCATGTGGCTGGCCGGGATGGGCCGGTCGTCCTCGTCGCCGATGAAGCCGGGCGACGGCAGGCGCAGCAGTTTCAGCGGTGCGCCGGTCGCATCCGTCATCTCCGAAAG
>JALYPS010000451.1 GCA_030856285.1 Pseudomonadota bacterium | reverse complement strand
CTTCCGCGGAGGGACGGTCCCGCCTTTCCGCTGACGGCCGCGCCATCCTCGTGTCCCGGGATCTTGCCGACGGCAGCCGGATCGTCGGCCGCGCGCCGCTGCCGTCGCTGGCCCGTCGCGAAGGGGTGGACCTGTGGGTTCTGTCCGGGCCCGCCGCCGTCCTGGCGGGGGCGCGGACCGACAGCGCCGCCCTTGGTCTGGCCTCGATCCCGATCGAGGCCGACGGGCGCGGCGTGACGGTGACCGCCGGGGAGCAGTCGATCCGCCGAACCGGGGTGCCGATTGGCGGGACCGGGCTGATCGCCCTCGCCTCGACCCCGGTGCATACGGGCGCGGATGCGCTGCTGGAAGACGTCTGGATCCTCACCGCGCCGGTCGGCATCGGCGCCTTCGTGGTCCTGCTGGCCCTGCTGCTGCAACGCCGTCAGCAGGGCATCAGCCGGGCGTGGGCGGCGTCGGAGCGGCGTTTCCGCGGCGCGGTCGAGGCCGCGCGCTGCGGCGTTTGGGAGTGGGACACCGAGAGCGATCAGGTCACGGTGTCGGACTATATGGCCGAGCTGATGGGGCTGGACCGCAGCGGGCCGATTCCGTCCGACGAAATCCTGGCCCGGATCCATCCGCGCTTTCATGAGGCGGTGCTGCATGCGCTGCGTCAGGCCCAGACTTTCGGCGACTTTGACGTCAGCTTTGCGGTGCCGGACGAGCAAGGACGGGCGCGCTGGATCGACGCGCGGGGCCAGGCGCGGGGCGACCGGGGCGACGACGGCTTCACGAGCGTGCTGGGCGTGGCGCTGGACACCACCGAGGCGCGCCGGGCCAAGGCCCAGGCACAGGCGGCCGAAAGCCGGCTGCGTGACGGCATCGAGAGCGTTTCGGACGCCTTCGTGCTGTTCGACAAACAGGGCCGGCTGATCCTCTCGAACCAGGCCTTCCAGGACGCGTTCGCATTTGAACCGGGCGTGGTGCGGCGCGGCGTGTTCAAACAGGACCTCAACCAGATCGCGGCCCTGGCCATCAAGTCGGACCACGCGGCGGCGGGCGGCCGCGTGGGGGCGCGCGAGGTCGAGCTGCACGACGGGCGCTGGCTGCAACTGGTCGAGCGCTTCACCTCCGATGGCGGCTCGGTGGTCACGGCGGCCGATATCACCGCCATCAAGCACAAGGAAGCGGAACGCCAACGCGCCACCGAACGGCTGCACGTCACCATCACCGAGCTGGAGGACCGCGAGGAGAAGCTGTCGCTGCTGGCCCGGAAATACGAAGTGGCCATGACGCGGGCCGAGGCGGCCAACCAGGCCAAGTCCGAATTCCTGGCCAATATGAGCCATGAGCTGCGCACGCCGCTGAACGCCATCAACGGCTTCTCCGAGATCATGGCGGGGGAGATGTTCGGGCCGCTGGGCGATCCGAAATACAAGGGATACGCCGCCGACATCCTGAAGTCGGGCCAGCACCTGCTGTCCCTGATCAACGATGTGCTGGACATGGCCAAGATCGAGGCCGGCAAGCTGACGCTGCACTATGAGACCGTGTCGCTGAAGGAGGTGGTCGACGACGCCGCCCGGCTGATGCGCGGCAAGATCGAGGAAGCGGGGCTGAGCCTGCTGGTCGATGCGCCGGACCTGCCCGAGGTCGACGCGGACTATCGCGGCCTGAAACAGGTGGTGCTGAACCTGATCTCGAACGCCGTGAAGTTCACGCCCGAAGGGGGTCATATCGTCGTGGCCATCTCACGCGAGGACGACGAGCGGTTGAGGGTGGCGGTCACCGACACCGGAATCGGCATCGCGGCCGAGGACCTGACCCGGCTGGCGCGCCCGTTCGAACAGGTCGAGGGCCAGCATTCCAAGACGACGCAGGGCACCGGGCTCGGCCTCGCCCTGACCAAGTCGCTGATCGAACTGCACGGCGGCACGCTGAGCATCGAGAGCGAGCCGGGTCGCGGCACGACCGTGGGTTTCGACATCCCGATCCGGCGACCGGTGCAGCCGGCGACGGCGCAAACGCCCGAGGTTCAGGCGCGCGCGGCCTGAGGTCAGGCCGGAGGCGTCGCCTTCGACGCATCCTGCGGCCCATCCCGACCGCCGCGATCACGGCCGGCGACGCGGCCCCGACGGGTGAGGATTTCCGACAACGCCTTCCGGTCATTCGGCTCCATAGTGGCAAGCAGGGCGACAGCATCAGCTTCAAGCCGCGCCCGCCCGCGGAGTTCGGCGTTACGGGATTCTTCGAGAAGTGCTTCAGCCCTGACCGCATCGAATGTTTCGGACCGCCCTATTTCCACAGCCTGACGCCGCTTCAGTCGCGCTTCCTCGAAATCGGGTTTGGCAGCCATGGCCGACGCGCGAAGCGCGGTCCGCACCCGATCGCGCACAGCGGGGTCGAGCTGGTCCACCAACATCAAGGCCGAGCGAGTCCGCGGGCCCCGATGCTGGGCCTCGACCCGGTCCTCGACCTGGGCACGGGTGACGAACAGGGTCGCCCCCGCCGCAACAGCGAACAGGTTCAGCGCCACCGAGCCTATGAGGGCGATCTTCAGGGCCCTGGGGCTCATCCGAGAACCTCGGCATCGTCCACGCCGAGCAGGGACGCCTGATAGAGGACGGCCTCGGCCTGGGCGTCGGCGGTCAGATAGCTGGTCATCATGACTCCCGCGACGATGCCGGCGCAGGCGGCGGCGGCCCAGCCGGCGCCGAGCGTCAACGCCAGCCGGTCCAGCCAACGGCGGCCCTCGCGACGCGCCTTCAGCCCGGCTTCAGCGGCCGAAGCGATGACCCGGTCACGCAGCGCCATGGACGGATGGGTAAAGCGGGAGGCGTGCAGCAGGGCGTCCGCCGCATCCGCCTCGGCCAGGGCCGGGCCAGCGGCGTCCGGTTCGGCCGCGGCGAAGGCCTCGGCCGCTGCGCGCTCAGCCTCGGGCCAGCGTCGCGCGTCGGCGCCATAGGCCGCGACAAGGGCGAGGAACCGTTCCGACGTCATCACACTCATCCTCCTTCAGCACCCGGCCGGATATCGGCCAAGGCCTGTCTCAACGCCCGTCGCCCACGCGACAACAGGCTTTCCAGCGCGTCCACACTGACCTCCATCAGGGCCGCGGCCTCGATATTGGTCAGCTCCTGATAGTGACACAGGACAATGGCCTCGCGCTGACGATCCGGCAGCCGGATCAGGGCCGCGTCGACCCGCACCCCCACGTCCGCCGCCAACAATCCCCGATCCGGCGCGGGGCCAGTGTCGGGCCGGTCCGGCGGCGTCGCCGTGACCGTCTCGCGCCGACGCCGGAGCCTGTCGTAGCAAAGGTTCAGCCCGACCCGATGCAGCCAGGTGTCGAACTTGGCCTGACCCGGTGTCCAGCGCGGCGCCTGTTTCCAGGCCCGCAACATGGCGTCCTGGGCCACATCCTCGGCCTCGGCCGCATCGCCCAGCATCCGTTGAGCGAGCGCCAGCATGCGGGGCAGCTTGCGCGCCACCATGGCCTGGATCGCCGCCGGGTCGCCTTGACCCACGCGACGCACCAGCTCCTCGTCGGGGTCGGCGATCAGCGCCAATCCGGCCCTCTTCCTTTGCTGCCGAAAGGGTCGCCCGGTTCATGACCGCCGTCCCCGACATTGTCTTACTCCGAAGCGGGCGCCTGAGGCGACGCCTGCCGTTGCGCCTGACGCGCGGCGCGGCGCTCGGTCATGCGTTCGCGGCGATGCTCGCGCATGGCCTGACGGCCGGCGCGGCCCTCAGCGGCAGTGACAAAGCCGTCGTGGCCGGCGTCGAGACGGGTGAAGGCCTGTTCGGCGCGGGCCTGGACGTCGGCGATGACGACGGGGCCGCGGGCCTCCATCCGGGCCATGCCGCGCTGGCCGCGAGCCGGTCCGCGATGGGCGCGCATAGGACGAGGACCGCGATCGGCGCGGGCCTGACGTCCGGTCTCGCGGGCGGCGTCGAACTCGGCGCGGCTCACTGAGCCGTCGTCATCAGCGTCCAGCCGATCGAAGCGGGCGTCGGCGCGGCCCGCCATGCGCGCCTGCATGGCGGCGCGACGCTCATCGGCGGTGACCGAGCCGTCGCGGTCGGCGTCCATGGCCGTCAGGCGTTGCACGCGCTGTCCGACGAACTCGGCCTGGCTGAGGCGACTGTCGCCATCGGCGTCGGCGCGCATAGGGCGGGCCGGAGCCTGCTGGGCGAAGGCGGCGCCAGCCGAGGCCAGCATCAGGGCGGCGAGGCCGCCAGCGAGAAGGATCTTGTGCATCTTGATGATCTCCATGGCTGCTCGACGCGGCCTCAGTCCCTGTCCGGAGAGTGAAACGGCGTTGCCGTCAGTCTCCGTCGCGGGGCGGCGGCAGGACCGATTCGAAAGCCGCGCGGGCGGCGGTCCGGGCCTCGGCCAGCCGGGCCTTCAAGGTACCGAAATCCGCCAGGCCCGCGGCCTCGGCGAGACGGCGGCGGAAGCCGTCGGGCTCCTGTTCCGGGTCTGGCCTGTCGTCGAAGGCCGCGCTGAACACCTGTGCCATCGCCTGTTGCAGCCGCCATGCTTCGGCCAGGGCCGGTTCGGCCGCGAGCGCCTCCAGCGTCGAGACGGTCAGCGGGCCGCCTGCGGAAGCCGCCTTCAGCTGATGCACCTGGGCGACGAACTCGGCGTCGACCTGCCCCCCGGGAGCCAGCTTGAGATCCCACACCCCCTGCCCCGACCGCTCGCGCGCCATCAGATCGCGCATCCGGCGGGCGTCGGCAGCGACATTCACGCCCGGCCGGGGCCGACGCAGGATGGCCTCCAGCGCAGCGGTCGCCCGGGCGCCGAAGGCCGGATCGTCGGTCCAGACCACCCGCGCGCGGGTCAGGGCCATGAACTCCCAGGTGTCGGCCTCGGTCGCATAATAGTCCTCGACCGCAGACAACCGCAGCGACACCGGCCCCTTGGCCGCCCCCGGCCGCAACCGCATGTCGACCTCATACAGCCCGCCCTCGGCGGTATGCGCCGACAGGGCCGCGATCAGCCGCTGGGTGAAGCGGGAGTAGAAGACGCCCGGGGCCCAGCCCTTGCCGTCGGACACGGCCTCGGGCGGGGCGTCATAAAGGGTCATCAGATCGAGGTCCGAGCCGGCGGTCATCTCGCGCGACCCGGCCTTGCCCAGAGCGACCACGGCGACGGCTCCGCCGGGCAGAACCCCGCCCTGACGCACGGCCTCGGCCATGGCAGCCGGCGCAAGGGCGGCCATGACGGCGTCGGCCAGGGCGGTGTAGGCGCGGCCCGCGGCTTCAGGCCCCGCGTGGCCCGTCAACGTCTGGATGCCGATACGGAACATCTGCTCGCGGTGGACGCGTCGGGCGATGTCGAGCGCCGTCTCGAAATCCGGCGCGGCGGCGGCGTCCGCCTGCATCTGGGCGATCAGGCCCGAATCCTCGTCGATATCGCGGCCAAAACGGGCGTCGAGCATGCTGTCCAACGCCGCGGGATAACGACCGAGGGTTCGGGCCAGCCGGGGGGCGAAGGCCATGACGCCGACGACGAGGTCGAACAGCTTTGGCTGGGCGAGGAACAGGGCCTGAACCTGCACCCCGCTGTTCAGCCCGGCGAAGAAGACAGCGAAGCGGCGGAAGGCTGCGTCGGCCGCTCCGGTGTCGGCGAGCGCCGTCAGCAGGCGGGGAGCCAGCCGGGTGAAAAGCTCGCGCCCCCGGGCCGACCGCGTGGCCGGAATGCGGCCATGGTGCCAGCTACGGATGGTGTCAGCGACGCCCGCCGGCTCGGTGAACC
>JALYPS010000450.1 GCA_030856285.1 Pseudomonadota bacterium | reverse complement strand
GTTTCGGCCGCGCCCGCCAAGCATAGGGCGTATACCGCGCCAGCACCTTGCCGCTTGCTCTACAAATCCAATCCGAAACTATCATTTTGGTCGTACCACAGCGAGGGAGGCAACAACGTCAGCCGCTCGTGATGAACGATGTCCATGAGCGACAAGACATCGGTGTACCGCCGAAACGTGTCTTCCATCGCCCCACTCCAAGCGGAATCTTCGCGGGTTATTTCGGGCGTAACGCCCCGTTCGGGCGCTAAAACCGTTCAACATTGTCCAACAGCGTCCAACGCTGGCTTAGCACAAGGCCTTGAACTTAAAGAATATCCATTGCATTACAGTGTTGAACGCAAACTAGTCGGGCTCATTCGACATTCTGGACCTGTTCGCGCAGCTGTTCGATCACGGCCTTCAGCTCCAGACCGATTCCGGTGAGCGCGGTGGTAGCCGATTTCGAGCAGAGGGTGTTCGCCTCCCTCATGAATTCCTGCATCAGGAAGTCGAGTTTTCGGCCGGCGGGGGGTTGCTGCAACAGGGTGCGGGCGGACGCGACGTGGGCGGTGAGCCTGTCCAGCTCCTCGCGGACGTCGGCCCTGGTCGCCAGCGAGGCGGCCTCGAGGAAGATGCGGTCCTCAAGCCCCGGCGCATCGGGGGTCAGTTCGGTCATGCGACGGGTGAAGCGCTCGCGGATGGCGTCGGTCTGGGCGGCGGCTTCGGTCTCGGCCTGGGCCGTCAGGGCGGCGATCCGGTCGATGAAGTCGGTAATCACGGGCAGGAGTTGCGAACCCTCCCGGTCGCGCGAAAGTTTGAGGGCGTCGAGCGCCTGATCAATGGTCAGAGCCATCCGGCCTTCGACGGCGGCGCGGGCCTCCGGGTCGTCGACTTCCTCGGGAGCCTCCAGCACGCCGCGCAGGGACAGCAGGCCGTCGGCGGACGGCGGGGTGGCCCCCTCCTCCGCCAGCTGTTTGGCGAGGGCGAGGTAGCGGGCGAGGATGTCCTGATTGACCTTGAGCGACGCGACGCCGAGGTCGGCGCGTTTGGCCTGAACGCCCAGAGTCACCTGACCGCGGCTGAGCCGGCCTTGGGCCGCGGTCTTGGCGTGGCGCTCGAGGCCGTCAAAGCCGGGCGGGCCGCGGAAGCGAACCTCCAGATTGCGGCCGTTGACCGAGCGAGCCTCCACGGACCACGACCAGTCACCATCGGCGCCGTCAGCCCGGCCGAAGCCGGTCATGCCGGAGATGGCGCTCATCCGGCGGGCGCCGGGGCGGGAATGGTGATCACGCGCGCGTCGGGGGGAACGGTCACGCCGGGCGGAGCTGCCGCAGCGTCGGGGGCGACGGCGGGGGCCGGCTCCGGCGCGGCCGGCGGAAGACCGGCCCGGCGGCGTTCGACCTCGCGCCAGCGCGCGACATTGGCGAGATGCTCCTCATAGGTCCGGGCGAAGGCGTGACCGCCCGAGCCGTCAGCGACAAAGAACAGCTCGCCGCTGGACGGGGGATTGAGCACAGCGGCGACAGCGTCCCGGCCAGGGTTGGCGATAGCGGTCGGGGGCAGGCCGTCGATCTGATAGGTGTTCCACGGGTTTGGCCGGTCGAGCTCGGACCGTCGCAGGCCCCGGCGCAGCGGTATGCCTTTGGTGATGCCGTATTCGATGGTGGGATCGCTCTCCAGCCGCATGCCAGCGCGCAGCCGGTTGGTGAAGATGGCGGCCACGCGGGGGCGTTCGGCGGCGACGCCGGTCTCTTTCTCGACGATGGAGGCCAGGATCATGGCCTCCTCGGGCGTGCGGGCCACGGTGGCGGGACTGCGCGCCGCCCACAGGCGGGCGAGGTTCTCATCGCGGGCGCGGCGCATGCGGGCGATGACCGAGGCCCGGGTCTCTCCGCGGCTGATCTCATAGGTGTCCGGCCAGAGACTGGCCTCTTCCGGCGTGGTCTCGACCGTTCCGGTCAGGATCGGCTGGTCGTTGAGGATGGCGACCGCCTGGGCCGAAGACCAGCCCTCGGGCAGGGTGACGTAGTGGCGGACCACCCGGCCCTCGACCAGCAGCACGAGGACGGAGCGCAGCGAGGCCTTGCTCGGCACCTCATATTCACCGGCGCGCAGCTTGCGGTCGGCGCCGGTCAGGGTGGCTGCGGCCTTGAACATATCGGTCGAGCGGATCACGCGCGCCGACTTCAGGGTGGCGGCGATGGCGCTGACCCCGGCGCCGCTGGGCAGGCTGACGATGGTCGACGCGCCCGTCCGGGCCGATGGGCCTGGGGCGTAGAAAACGCTCCATGCCGCGACCAGGGCGACGATCAGGAACGTGCTGAAGGTGGCCGTCGCCGCCAGAAACGCGGTCTTTCGGCCCGATCGCCGCTCCACCGACATCAGCCGACCTTCCGGAAGATGACGGAGGCGTTGGTGCCGCCGAAGCCGAAGCTGTTGGACATGGCCACATCGATCTCCATCGGCTGGCCCTTGTCCCGCACCATGTTCAGCGCAGTTTCACGCTCGGGATTGTCGAGATTGATGGTCGGCGGGGCGATCTGGTCGCGGATAGCGAGGATGCAGAAGATGGCCTCGATGGCCCCGGCGGCGCCGAGCAGGTGGCCGGTCATGGACTTGGTCGAGGACAGGGCGACGTTGGGGGCATGATCGCCCATCAGCTTTTCAATCGCTCCGGCCTCGATCCAGTCGGCCATGGTCGAGGTGCCGTGGGCGTTGACGTAGTCGATGTCGGAGACGGCGATCCCAGCCCGTTTGATGGCCATCTCCATCGCCCGGTAGCCGCCGTTGCCGTCCTCGGCCGGGGCGGTGATGTGGTAGGCGTCGCCGCTCATACCGTAGCCGACGACCTCGGCGTAGATGGTCGCGCCGCGCGCTTTCGCGTGCTCGTACTCCTCCAGCACCACGATGCCGGCGCCCTCGCCCATGACGAAGCCGGAGTGATCCTTGTCCCACGGCCGCGAGGCCTTCTCGGGAGCATCATTGTAGGCGGTGCAGAGCGCCTTGCAGGCCAGGAAGCCGGCGATGCCGATGGGGACAATGGAGCTTTCCGCCCCGCCGGCCACCATCACGTCGGCGTCGTCCATCATGATCATCCGCGCCGCGTCGCCAATGGCGTGGGCGCCGGTGGCGCAGGCGGTGACGACCGAGTGATTCGGGCCCTTGAGGCCGTGGCGAATCGAGATCTGGCCCGAGGTCAGGTTGATCAGGGCCGAGGGGATGAAGAAGGGGCTGACCCGGCGCGGCCCTTGCTCCTTGAGGATGATGGCGGTGTCCGCGATGGGCCCGAGGCCGCCGATGCCCGAGCCGACCATGACGCCGGTGCGCTCGCGCTGTTCCGCGGTCTCGGGCTTCCAGCCGGCGTCGGCGAGGGCCTCATCAGCGGCGGCGATGGCGTAGACGATGAAATCGTCGACGCGCTTGCGGTCCTTGGGCGACATGACCTTTTCGTGGTCGAACACGCCCGGCTGGCCGGGGGCACCGCCTCCACGACCGTCGACCGAGGGAATCTCGCCCGCGATGGTGCAGCCATAGCCCTCGGTGTCGAAATTGGTGATTGGGCCGATGCCCGAGCGGCCTTCGAGGATGCCCTTCCAGTTGTGCTCGACGCCCCAGCCGAGCGGGGTGAGCAGACCGAGGCCGGTGACGACGACACGGCGCATGAGCGCTCCTCGTTACAGAATCCTGACCGCAAACAGTAATGGCCGCCGGGCGGCCCCGCTAGGGGCGCGCCACGGCGGCCATCAATGCCGTTCGAAAAGAGCGGTGATCAGCCGGCCAGCTTCTCGTCGATGAACTTCACGGCGTCGCCGACCGTCTGGATGTGTTCGGCGGCGTCGTCCGGGATCTCGATGTCGAATTCTTCCTCGAAGGCCATGACCAGTTCGACGTTGTCGAGCGAGTCAGCGCCCAGGTCGTCGATGAAGCTGGCCTTTTCAACGACCTTTTCCGGATCGGCGTCCAGGTGGTCGATGACGATCTTGCGGACGCGTTCCAGGGTGTCGGACATGGGTGTCTCTGCTTTCAGGGCCGCCACGGCGGCTGTTGTCTCAAATCCTGCCGTATGACGACGGCGCCGCTTTCGCAAGCCTATAACGGTGGCTAGCGGATGCGGTTGCGATCGCCTTTAGCACAGCCACGGCGGCGGGGAAGAGGCCGTTACCGGGTTTGACCGCCCCGGTTGACCCACCAGACCAGCCCGCCGCCCGCCAGCGCGAGCGGGGCGCCATAGACGGCCCAGATGATCTGACCGGTCATGAAACTGCCCGGCAGGATGTTGAGCCCCTGCAGCACCCAGATGATCCCGATCAGCAGCATCGGGCCGCTGAGGATGGTGGCCAGGATGCGCAGGACCTTCATCAGATCATCACCATGCCGCCGTTCACGTGCAGGGTCTGCCCCGTGACGTAGGCGGCTTCGTCGGACGACAGATAGACGGCGGCGGCGGCGATCTCGTCGCCCGTGCCGAGGCGGCCGGCGGGGATGTTCTTGAGGATGGTCTCGCGCTGGGTCTCGTTGAGGACATCGGTCATCGGCGAGGCGATGAAGCCCGGCGCGATGCAGTTCACCGTGATGCCGCGCGAGCCGACCTCCTGCGCCAGCGACTTGGAGAAGCCGATCATGCCGGCCTTGGAGGCGGCGTAGTTGGTCTGGCCGGGGTTGCCGGTGACGCCGACCACCGATGTGATGCCGATGATCCGGCCCGAGCGGCGCTTCATCATCCCCTTCATCGCCGCGCGCGACAGGCGGAAATAGCTTTCGAGATTGACCCGGATGACGTCCTGGAAGTCCTCGTCCTTCATCCGCATCAGCAGGCCGTCTTTCGTGATGCCTGCGTTGGCGACGAGGATGTCGAGCGGGTTCCCGGCGGCTTCCTCGGCCCGGGCCAGCAGGCCGTCGACCGATTCGGCGTCCGACAGATTGGCGGCGGCGGCGAAGGCGCGCTCGCCCAGTTCCCCGGCCAGATCCTGCAGCACGGCCTCGCGGGTGCCGGAGAGGACGACGGTCGCGCCCTGGGCATGCAGGGCCCGGGCGATGGCCCCGCCGATGCCCCCGGTCGCGCCGGTGACGAGGGCGGTCTTGCCGGTGAGATTGAACATGGGTCGGTCCTTCCGTCCTTCGTTGGCGCCGTCCTAACCGAGGCCGGGCGACATCGCCAGATGCCTGTGGTCATATCCGACGCCTGAACCGGAGGAACACCGCATGGACCTGAACCGCTTCACGACCAGCCGCCGGTCCCTTCTGCTGGGCGCGGGCGCGCTCAGCCTCGCCGGATGCGCCGGACTCGGCCGCTCCCCCGTTTCCGCCGCCGCGCCGTTTCCGGCCACCCAGGCGGTGCTGGACCGGCATGTCGCCGAGGAGAAGCTGCCGGGCGCTACGGTCGGCCTGCGCCTGCCGGACGGGTCGGACGCCTTCCTGCAGGCGGGGACGCTGGACTACGGCCCCTCCCCCGCCATGAACCGCGACAGCCTGTTCCGCATCTATTCGATGACCAAGCCGATCACGGGCGCGGCCGCCGCTCTGCTGATCGAGGACGGGCGGCTGGCGCTGGACCAGCCGGTGACGGATTTCGTGCCGGAGTTCGCCCGGCTGACGGTGGCGATCGACCCGGCAACCGGGCTGGACGCACGCCCGGCGCAAAATGTGATGACCGTGCGGCACCTGCTGACCCACACCAGCGGCCTGACCTACACCATCATGGGCGACGGTCCGGTGGAGAAGGCCTATCGGCGGGCCGGGATATTCCCGTTCACGGGCGACCTCGGCGGCTCGCCCGAGGACGGGCCACAGGTCAGGGACCTGGACGAGATGGTGCGGCGCCTCGGCGAAATCCCGCTGGTGTTCGAGCCGGGCTCGTCGATGAACTACAGCGTTTCGCTGGACGTGCTGGGGTTGGTGATCCAGCGGGCGGCGGGGATGCCCTTCCCCACTTTCGTGCAGCGACGGCTGTTCGATCCGATCGGCATGGATGACACCGTCTGGCGGCTGCGGAGCGGCGACGCGCGCCGGCTGGCCGAGGTCCACAGCTATTCCGACACCGGGCGACGGGTTGAAACCACCGCGTCGGCGGCGGCCTATTCGGCGCCGGTCAGCCTCTATGCCGGGGGAGCCGGACTGGTGTCGTCGACCACGGACTACCTCGACTTCCTGTCCATGCTGCTGGACGGCGGGCAGGCCGGGCGCGTGCGGGTGATGAAGCCCGAGACGGCGGCGATGATCCACAGCGACATCCTGCCGGCGGGCGTGGATTCAGAGGGCAGCGGCTACGGCTTCGGCGGCTCCGTCATGCGTCCGGGCAGCCCCCGCGCCGGCGAGTACGGCTGGAGCGGAGCCGCCGGCACCGTGGGCTGGATGGACCCGAACCGCCGCTACGCCGCGGTCATCATGGCCCAGTTCTTCCCGTATGGCGCGGTGCGGATCGCGCGGGAGGCTCGCGCGGCGATCGGGCAGGACATGGCGGCGATGGTCGCCTAGAGGCCCTTCGCGAAGGCTTCCAGCTCTTCGGGCGTGCTCAACGACAGGCTCTCGGCGTCCGGGGCGATGCGTCTGGCCATGCCGGACAGGACCTTGCC
>JALYPS010000436.1 GCA_030856285.1 Pseudomonadota bacterium | reverse complement strand
TTGACCTTGGCCATATTGGCTCCCAGCATGGAACTTCATTCCGTGTCAGGGGTCGGTCATGAAAATTATTGCCACGCGCTCAGCCTTGCTGATGTGTGTTTCCGCAAGCGCCGTGCTGGCGTTTCCGCTCGCCGCATCCGCCCAGCAGGCGACATCCCCCGGCGATCCCCAGGCCACCGAGATCGATGAGGTGGTCGTGACCGGCACCCGCACAGTGGGCCGTTCTCGCCTGGACACGATCGCCCCGGTGGACGTCATTTCGGGTGAGACCCTCAGCCGGCAGGGCGCGGGGACCGAGACGGCCTCGGCCCTGGCCGCGACCGCTCCCTCGATCAACTTTCCCCGTCCCGCGATCTCCGACGGTTCTGACCATGTGCGCCCCGCCACCCTGCGCGGCCTGGCCCCCGACCAGACCCTGGTTCTGATCAATGGCCAGCGTGGCCACATCAGCGCCCTCGTCAACGTCAATGGCAGCCTGGGCCGCGGTTCGGCGGCCTTCGACCTGAACACCATCCCGACCGTCTCGCTTGGCACGGTCGAAGTGCTCCGCGACGGCGCTTCGGCGCAGTACGGCTCGGACGCCATCGCCGGCGTCATGAACCTGCGCCTGCGCGAGGCGCGCGACGGCGGCGGCGTGACGCTGAACTACGGCATCTACGACACCGAGATCCAGACGGCACGGGGCACGCGCGACGAGTCCGACGGCGCGCAGACGTCGATCAGCGGCTGGGTCGGTCTGCCGCTCGGCGATGAAGGATTCCTGACGCTGTCAGCCGAGATCCAGGATCGCAATCCAACCAACCGGTCCGACTTCGCCGCACCGGCCGCCACCCCGACGGGATCCACGACGACCGTGCTGGGCCGCTTCGGCGATCCCGCGGTCGAGGCCAGATCGATCTGGTTCAACGCAGGTGCGCCGATCAACGCCAACTGGTCGATGTACGGGTTCGGCGGCTACCAGAACAAGGACACCGAGTCCGCGGCCACGGCGCGCGCCTTCAACAACGCCAACAACGTCCTGTCGGTCTATCCGAACGGCTTCCTGCCGATCATCGCCACCCAGATCGATGACTTCAACCTTTACGGCGGCGCCAAAGGCGAGGCAGGCGGGATCGATTGGGATATCTCGGCAAGCTATGGCCGAAACGCCCTCGACTATCGCGTGCTGAACACCATCAACGCCTCGTACGGCGCAGCCTCTCCGCGAGAATTCGACGCCGGTGGGCTGGAATACGAGCAATCGACCTTCAGCGTTGACGGCGTCCGCCAGGCGGAAATCGGTCTCTACGAGCCGCTGAACGTCGCCTTTGGCCTCGAGCTCCGCAGCGAAGGATTCGTCCAGACGGCGGGTGAGCCCCAGTCGTATGACAGGAACCCCGGCAGCCCGCAGGGCGGGGGTGCGCAAGGCTTCCCCGGGTTCAGCCCTGGTAACGCGGTCGACGTCGATCGCAGCAACTGGGGCGCCTATCTCGATCTGGAAGGCCAGTTCAGCGAGGCCTTCACCTTCGGCCTGGCGGCTCGCTACGAAGACTATTCCGACTTTGGCGACACCCTGACGGGCAAGGTTTCGGGTCGCTACGACTTCTCGCCCAGCTTCGCCATCCGCGGCGCGGTTTCAACCGGCTTCCGGGCCCCGGCCCTGCAGCAGCAGCACTTCAGCTATATTGCGACCAACCTTGTCACCACGGTCGTCGCCGGCATGCCGGTGACCAACCTCATCCAGTCGGGGACCTTCCGTCCTGGTGATGCGGTATCCATCGCGCTGGGCGCGACGCCGCTGAAACCCGAAACATCGGTCAACTATTCGTTGGGCGGCATCTTCCGCTCCGGCGGGTTCGAACTGACGGTTGACGCCTACCAGATCGAAGTCACTGATCGCATCATCCTGTCGGAAAACCTCGGCCCGACCCGCCCCAGCCAGTCGGCGGCGACCACCAATGCGGTTCTGGCGATCATCCAGCCGCTCGGCGTCTCGTCGGCCCGCTTCTTCACCAACGGGCTCGAGACGACGACCAAGGGCATTGACATCGTTGGGCGCTATCGCATGCAGACCGACGCTGCGGGGCGGTTTGACTTCACCCTGGCCGCCAACTTCAACGAAACAGAAGTGACCAAGGTGCCCGGCATCCCCCTGGTCTCCATTCCCGTGTCGCCGAACTTCCTGTTCGATCGCGCCAACATTCTCGCTTTCGAGCAGGGCACGCCCGAGACCAAGATCGTGGGCTCGGTGGATTGGGAGCTCGACGCATGGAGCGTCACCGCGCGCGCCACCTCTTTCGACAGCGTGCTGGTGGCCAACAACAACGCCACCATCGACTACGAAACGGGCGATCACACCCTGTTTGATCTGGAAGGCCGCTATGAGTTCGATCAGGGCGTCAGTCTGGCTGTCGGTGTGAACAACCTGTTCGACGAATACCCGACCTTCACCCCGGCGACGCTGAACGCCGCGACGGGATCGGTGGGCTACCCGCAGTTCTCGCCGTTCGGCTTCAACGGGCGCTTCCTGTACGCTCGTGTCGGCTATAGCTGGTAGGCACGGCGGCCTGTCCGGGAAAAGGCGGCGCCGGCCAGCAGGACGGCCTCGGTTCGGAAGCCTGAACCGACGCCACGTGATAACAAGTCTGTGATCGGGCGCGTCCAGTGGGGCGCGCCCTTTCTCTTGGCCGCGATACCGCCGCAAAGTCGCGGCCAAGCTCGGGCGTCCGGGGAGATTTACCATGAAGAAATTTGCATTGGCCGTCGGCATGGCC
>JALYPS010000435.1 GCA_030856285.1 Pseudomonadota bacterium | reverse complement strand
CCGGCTACCGGAGTCGCATATGCCTCCTTGCCCCCCAGCCCGGTCCAAGCGGCCCGCGAGACGCCCCCGCCCTCGCAGCGCGCCGCAGTCGAACGTCCCGCCGATGTGACGGCCATCCTCAACGGCGGGTCCTCCGGCGCGGCCTCGCCCCGTCCGAGGCCGCCGGCGCGTGAACCTGCGCGCCAGCCCGCCGGCCGCTGGTCGGTGCAGGTCGGGGCCTTCCGGGATGAGGCCGTCGCGCGCGACTGGCTGACCGAGATCAACCGCCGCTTCCGCAGTCAGTTCGCCTCGGCCGAACGGACGGTGCAGAACGCGGAAGGCTGGTATCGCTCGCGCTTCACCGGGATGACCGAACAGGGCGCGCAAGGCGCCTGCACGGCACTGGCGGAACGGCGGGTAACCTGCATGATCGTGCGGCCCCAGGAATAGGCCGACCTCCTGGCGAGCCCCCTTGGCTGGCTGCCACGCTGTCCGGGCTGATTACAATTTCGACAGGTTATGGTCGCGTCCCGGACATATTTCGCGTCAAGGTTCGCAGCCGACACGGGTGGAATCAAAACACATGGCCGAAACACGCGGACGCTGGCGACTGCTCGCTGCGTCGATTCTCGCACTGTCGGCGTCCCTCGCGGGCGCAGCTACCGCCCAGACGCCGGCCCCCGCCGATCCCAACATCACCCCCTACGCCCCGGGCTATTTCACCGAGTTCCGCCCGGTCACGGCGCTGGACATGATCAGCCGTATTCCGGGCTTCCAGTTTGACGGAGGCAGCTCTGCGCGAGGCTTTGCGGGCACAGCCGGCAACGTCCTGATCGACGGCGAGCGCCCGCCGACCCGCAGCGACGCCCTGTCCACCGTGCTGTCGCGCATTCCGGCCTCGCAGGTGTTGCGGATCGACATCGTGCGCGCCGGAGCCGGCGGCATCGACATGCAGGGCAAGGCGGTCGTCGCCAACGTCATCCGCCGACCCGACGCCGGCGTCACCGGGGCCGTCTCCGTCAACGCCTCGGTGTCTGACCGGGGGCATCTGTCGCCCGGCCTCTCCATCCAGGCCCAGCGCCAGCGCGACGGCCGCTCGCTGGATGGCGCTCTGCAGCTGAACATGGGCGAGAGCGAAGGCGAAGGCAGCCGCGTCCGCATCGCGCCGAACGGCCAGGTGCTTCTGCGAGCCGACAGCCGGAATGAGAACGAACACCAATCGGCCCAGGCCACCACAGTCTATGAAGGTCCCCTGGCTGGCGGGCGTATCCGGGCGAACGCCCTGGTCGCCTGGAACGCCGGCTCCTACGCGGGGTTCGACACCCTGATCATTCCCACGGGCGAGGAACGATCCACCAGCGACAACGACAGCCTCAAGGGGGAGGCTGGCCTTCGTTGGACCCGCAACCTGCCTCGCGGCATGACTCTGGAACTCGTGGGCTTCCAGCAACTGGTCCGCTCGAACGGCGACTTTACCTACGACACGCCGGTCTTCACTTCCGACACCCTGTCTGAGACGAGATCCGGCGAAAGCATCGCCAGCGCCGCTCTGAAATTCGCCCCCATGGGCAGATGGAGCTTCGAAACCGGGTCCGAGATCGCCCTGAACTGGGTCGAAAGCAGTTCCGCGTTCCGCTTCAACAACTCGCCGGTGCTGCTGCCGGGCGACGACACCCGGGTGGAGGAACTGCGGAGCGAGAGCTTCGCCACCGGCGTCTGGGCCCCGCGGCCCGGCCTCAGCGTCGAGACCACCCTCCGCTATGAGGCCTCGCGCATCACCGCGACGGGCAGCGGCGGCGACGCGGAAACACAACTCAGCTTCCTGAAGCCCCGGCTGAACGTGGCCTGGACCCCCGCCCCCGGCCATCAGGTCAATCTCAAGATCGAGCGCAACGCCGACCAACTGTCGTTCGGGGCCTTCACCGCCTCGGCCTCGTTCAACACCGGCATCTTCGGTCGCGGCAATCCCGAGCTGCGCCCGGCTCAGGTCTGGCTGGCCCAGGCGCGCTACGAAAGGGTCTATGACCGGCAGGGTTCGTTCGTGGCCGAACTGACCCATGAGCAGATCGACGATGTCCTGGGGCAGGTCATCGTCACGGAAACGCCCCCCGGCGCGCCCGGTCCCATCGCGTTCAACATCACCCGCAATGTGGGCGGCGCCACGCGCGACACCCTGAAACTGAGCAACCGCCAGCCGCTGGACCGCTTCGGCCTGACCGGGGGCATTCTTTCCTCCAGCCTCCAGTGGCGGAGGTCACAGACCCAGGACCCCGTGACCTTTGTCGATCGCCGGCTGTCAGGCGAACAACCTTTTTCCTGGAGTCTCGGCCTGAGCCAGAATCTGGTCGTTCAGCGCATCAGCTGGAACGTCAACGTCTCCAGCGGTATCGAGGTGATGTCTTTCGCGCCGCGCACCCTGTCCGGTTTCAGCACAGGCCCCAGCTTTCATGCCGGGGTGACCTACCGCCCCGACACCCGGCTCAGTATCTCCGGCAGTCTGTTCGTCAGCGATGGGTTCGACAGTCAATTCACCCTGTTCAACGCCCCCCGGCCCGCCGGCGCGATCCTCTATGAGGAGCGAAGCACCTCTCCCGGCCAGATTCAGGCGTCGATCTCGGTGCGGCGGGCATTCTGAGTCTCAACACCGGTTGCCCCCCCGGCCCTTTTCCCCTATACGCGCCGCCTTTCCAGGGCTTCGGTCCTGACGCGGAGTTCCAAAGGGTTCGGGAAGTCATCCCGGCCGCCGCTTCAGGATCCATCGTGGGAGAGGACTTACCCGGTCCCCTCGCGCCGACGCCCTACAAGGGAGACTACCGAATGGCTCTTTACGAGCACACGGTCATGTCGCGCCAGGATATCAGCGCGCAACAGGCCGAAGCGCTGAACGACACCATCAAGGGTTTGATCGAAGCCGGCGGCGGCACCGTCGCCAAGATCGAATACTGGGGTCTGCGCAACCTGACCTATCGGGTCAAAAAGAACCGCAAGGCGCACTATTCGCTGCTCGCCGTCGACTGCCCGCCCGCCGCCATGGCCGAGGTGGAACGTCAGCTGTCGATCAACGAGGACGTCCTTCGCTGGCTGACCGTCCGCGTCGAGGAACTCGACCTGGAACTGTCGCCCCTGCTGGCCCGCCGCGAACGCGAGCGCGAACGTGAGCGTGAGCGCACGCCCCGCGACGACGCCGCCGCCGAAGCCACCTTTTAAGGAACCCGGAACATGACCGACACCACCGCTCCGTCGCCGGGCGCGCCGGCCGGCTCCGGCGCCGCCGGACGCCGTCCCTTCTACCGCCGCCGCAAGGTCTGCCCGTTCACGGGCGAAGGCGCGCCGAAGATCGACTACAAGGACGTCAAACTGCTGCAACGCTACATCAGCGAGCGCGGCAAGATCGTCCCGTCGCGCATCACCGCTGTTTCCCAGATCAAGCAACGCGAACTGGCCAAGGCCATCAAGCGCGCGCGCTATCTGGCCCTCCTGCCCTACGTGGTGAAATAAGATGAAGGTCGTTCTGCTTGAGCGCGTCGATAATCTCGGCGCCATCGGCGACGTCGTTTCCGTCAAGGACGGCTTCGCCCGAAACTTCCTTCTGCCGCGCGACAAGGCCCGTCGGGCCACGTCGGCGAACCTGAAGGCGTTCGAACTCGACCGCGCCGCCATCGAGGCCCGCAACGAGAAGAACAAGGCCGACGCCGGCACGATCGGCTCCAAGATCGACGGCCAGACCTATGTCATGATCCGGCAAGCCGGTGAGACGGGTCAGCTGTACGGTTCGGTCGCCGCTCGCGACATCGTCGAGGCCGTTGTGGCCGAAGGCGGCAAGGTCGAGCGCAGCCAGATCGTGCTCAACACCCCGATCAAGACGCTGGGCGTCCACGAAGTGCTGGTTCGCCTGCACGCCGAGGTCTCCGCCTCCGTCAAGATCAACATCGCCCGTTCGGCCGACGAAGCCGAGCGTCAGGCGAAGGGCGAGGACGTGATCAAGGCCGCCTACGACGAGGACCGCGAAGCGGCCCTCGAACAGGCCAAGGACATGGTCGCCGGCGGCGCCGGCCAGCAGGACGGCCTCGGTTCGGAAGCCTGATCCGACGCCTTCTGATAACAAGTCAGTGATCGGGCGCGTCCAGTGGGGCGCGCCCTTTCTCTTGGCCGCGATACCGCCGCAAAGTCGCGGCCAAGCTCGGGCGTCCGGGGAGATTTACCATGAAGAAATTTGCATTGGCCGTCGGCATGGCC
>JALYPS010000411.1 GCA_030856285.1 Pseudomonadota bacterium | reverse complement strand
CGGTGATGCTGGGCCTTCAGAACGAGCGCGAATGGAAGGCCTTCTGCGCCCAGGTGCTGCTGCGGCCCGAACTGGCCGACGACGCCCGCTTCAGCAGCAATGCCGCCCGCGCCGCTGCCCGCGACGTCCTGCGAGCGCTGATCATCGAGGTCTTCGCCGGCATGAGCACCCAGGAGGTTCTGGCAAGACTCGACCGGTCGGGCATTGCCAACGCCCAGGTCAACCAGATGGCCCAGGTCTGGGCACATCCGCAATTGCAGGCACGCGGGCGGTGGGTGCAAGTGGACACGCCCGCCGGCCCGATACCTGCCCTGCTGCCGCCCGGCGCCGTCCGGTCCGACGCGGTCCGGATGGACGACATACCGGCTCTGGGCCAGCACACGCGAACCATACTCGCCGGGATCGGCTACACCGACGAACAGATCGATCGACTGCAGCGCGACGGCGCGCTCTAGGACCCACATGCCAAGCACCGAACCCAGCCGCGAACTCGCGGAATTCGCCGCCGGACTGCGCGCCGAAGACATCCCCGCCGAGGTGCTCGAGCGGACCACGGACCTGTTCCTGGACTGGTTCGGCTCTGCGCTGGCCGGCAAGGCCGCGCGGCCGGTGGAAAGCATCGCCCGCTTCATGCATGCGATGGGTCCGCAGGCGGGGCCGAGCGAAGTCCTCATCGACCGCCGCGGCAGCAGCCCGCTGGTGGCCGCAACGATCAATGCGGCCGCCTCGCACTTCGCCGAACAGGATGATGTCCACAACGGTGCCGTCTTCCACCCAGCCGCGGTGGTGTTCCCGCCGGCGCTCGCGGCAGCCCAGGCCCTGAGGCTTTCCGGCAGGGACCTGCTGGTCGCCGCGGTCGCTGGCTACGAGGTAGGCATCCGCGTCGGCGAGTTCCTCGGGCGTTCTCACTACCGCGTCTTTCACACCACCGGCACCGCCGGTACGCTTGCTGCAGCGGCAGCCACCGGCCGGCTGCTCGGCTTGTCCGCGGACGGCATGCAGCATGCGTTCGGCTCTGCCGGCACCCAGTCCGCCGGCCTCTGGGAATTCCTGCGCGACGGCGCGGACTCCAAGCAACTCCATACCGCACATGCCGCCGGCGCCGGGCTCAGCGCCGCCTGGCTCGCGGCCGATGGCTTCACCGCCGCCCGGCGCATCCTGGAAGGCGACCGCGGCATGGCCGCCGCCATGTCCAGCGATGCGGAGCCGGCGCGGCTCACCGCCGGCCTGGGCCGCCGCTGGACCGTCCTGGAAACGTCTTTCAAATTCCACGCCTCCTGCCGCCATACCCATCCGGCCGCGGATGCGCTGCTGCAATGCATGCGCACGCAGCGGCTCGAGGCCGCCGACATCCAGCGGGTCACCGCCTTCGTGCACCAGGGCGCCATCGACGTGCTCGGACCGGTCGTCGACCCGCAGACGGTGCACCAGGCGAAGTTCTCGATGGGTACGGTCCTGGGGCTGGCGGCCGTGCATGGCCGGGTCGGGCTGGCGGAATTCGACGCCGGCTTCCGGCATCCGGACGTCATCGCCCTGCGCGACCGGGTGGACATGGTGCTGGATGACGAGGTGGATTCGGCCTACCCGGCACGCTGGATCGGCAAGGTTCAGGTCCGGACGAACGACGGGCGGATACTGCAGGCCCGCGTGGACGAGCCCAAGGGCGATCCGGGCAATACCCTCAGCCGGGAGGAACTCGACGAAAAAGCGATCCGGCTGGCAGGCTATCGCGAGGGGGCGAGCGAGCCGGAGATGCGGGCGGTCATGACCCGGATCCGCAGCCTTGCCGAGACGCCGGTAGTGACGCGCTTCCTGGGCTGACCGCCGGGCAGATTGTCCGCCTGGATTATCCGCCCGGCGAACGGTGGAGCCGACGCCCGATCTGCCTTATCCTTGTGCCTGGCGAAGAATGGAAGACATCGATGGCAAGAACCCTCACTCAGATTAACCGTCAGATCGAGAAGCTTCAGCGCCAGGCAGACGCCTTGAAGGAGCATGAGATGAAAGGCGTCATCGCCCGGATCAAGACCGCAATCGACCACTATGGGCTGACTGCCAAGGACCTCGGCCTGGCGTCCCGGCGGGCCGGCGCAGCCGCACCCAAGGCGGCGCGACGTTCGCCCGCCCGCAAGACGCTGGCAGTGGGCCAGGCCAGGCCGGCGAAATACCGCGACGAGGCAGGCAACACCTGGAGTGGACTGGGCAAGCGGCCCAACTGGTTCAAGTCCGCGCTGGCCTCCGGCAAGTCGGCTGAAGACCTGGCGGCATGACGCCAGGCGAGTATCTGGTCGTCCGACCGTCACCACGGCTGCGGCTTCGCCTGCCGGCGGCGTAACAGCGGCGCGTGCCGAAGGAGTCAGCTACATGTCCACCCACCAACCCGTCGATCCGAACGACATGAATCCTGCCGAGATCGAGGTTGTCGGCAGCCCGCCCGACGGCGCCGACATCTGCCCGGAGTGCGACGGCAACGGCATTCTCAAGGACAAGACCGAATGCACCAACTGCGGCGGCACCGGGAGGATCGCCCAGGCGGTGGGCGGCGCTTAATAGCCTGCGAGGAGGCCGCGCCGTTCCAACTCCGAGGGGATGGCAGGCCCGCGGGCAGGAAGGCCGAGGATCAGTCTTTCGTCACCAGCCCCTCGGGGATACCGCGTGCTGCGCGGCATCCGTCCCGCGCTCCTTCTGCAGGATACCGGTGATTTCCTGGAATCCAGGGCGCCCGGCCATTTCCTCCAGCGTGACCGAAAGACGGCGACGCCAGTTGGGATGCTCGTCCGACGTTGTCGGCACGTTGACCGGATCGGCTTCGTCCGTCAGGTCGTCCAGTTGCGCCATGGCCAGCGCACTGGGGCTGCGCGCCAGAAAGGCGTGCGCCGCCGCCGACAGCGCGGCAACGTCCGGCTC
>JALYPS010000400.1 GCA_030856285.1 Pseudomonadota bacterium | reverse complement strand
CCGGTGGCCTGCACCGCCTGTGGAAACGGTTCGCAGTGGGTCAGGCCGCGCTGCGGCCCGGCATGAAGGTGCTGGACCTGGCCACGGGCAGCGGCGACCTGGCCCGTGCGATGGCGAAGCGCCCGGGTGTCGAGGTCTGGATGACCGACATCAACACGTCGATGCTCAGCATCGGCCGGGACCGCGCCATCGACGAAGGCCTGATCCTGCCTGCGGTCCAATGCGACGCGGAGCGGCTGCCCTTTCCCGACGCCAGCTTCGACCGGGTCACCGTCGCTTTCGGGCTGCGGAACATGACCCACAAGGATCTCGCCCTGACCGAGATGTACCGGGTGCTCAAGCCAGGCGGGCGCGCACTGGTGCTGGAATTTTCTCGGGTTTGGAAGCCGCTCTCGCTCCCCTACAGCGCGTTCTCGTTCGGCGTCCTGCCCGCGCTCGGGAAGCTGATCGCCGGGGACGCCAGCAGCTACCGCTATCTGGCTGAATCGATCCGGGTGCACCCGGATCAGGAGTCACTGGCTGCCATGATGGGAGCCGGCGGCTTCGTCCGGGTTCGCTACTTCAATCTGTTCGCCGGCGTCGTGGCACTGCATGAGGGTGTCAAGATAGAGTAGGTGGATAGAAGCAGGTAGAGTAGGCTTGCCGGCGACGGCGGAGCGCTGCCACAATATCCCACGGGGCGTGCGGTTGATAGCCCGTTCATGGCCCTTGAGGCGATACTGGTCGTACCCATGTATGGGAAGAACTCTGGAGACAATGCGATGAAACGAATTTTGGTCATGCTGATGGTGACGCTGTTCAGTGCGATTCTGATCGCACCGGATGCTGACGCCCGCCGCATGGGCGGTGGCCGTAGCTTCGGCAAGCAGAGCGACCTGATCAAGAAGGATGCCGGCCGGCCGCCGACGCAGTCGGGACAGCAGGCAGCGAAGCCGCCGGTCAACGGCGCAGCCGCTGGGGCCACCGGCGGGCGCAGCTGGATGGGCCCCATCGCCGGCATCGCCGCCGGCCTGGGCTTGGCCGCGCTAGCGTCGTACCTCGGCTTCGGCGAGGAGTTCGGCACGATCATCCTCATGGCCCTCCTGGCGTTCGCCGTCGTAATCGCCGTGCGCATGTTCATGGCGCGCCGTGGCGGCGCTCTCGGCAAGGGGCCAAGGCCGGCTTACGCAGGGGGCGGTGCAACCGGCGGCGGCAACAGCTCCTTGCGGTCGGAGCAGCCCTGGGCCGCCAGAAGGGCCGAGGGCGGCCTCGGCGCCGCGGATGCGGGGGCCGCGGGTTCCGCCTGGGCGTCGGCAGGAAGCAGTGGAACGGTGACGACGGCCGCCACTGCGGACGTACCGGCCGATTTCGATGCCGACCGCTTCATCCGTGCGGCGAAGGTGTACTTCGTGCGGCTCCAGGCTGCTTTCGACAGCAACCGGGCCGACGACCTGCGGGAATTCACATCGCCGGAAATGTATGCCGAACTGAGCCTGGACCTGATGAAGCGCGGCCAGGAGCAGCAAACCACCGAGGTCGTGACCCTGGATGCACGCCTGCTGGGCGTCGAGCGTACCGGCGAGGCGGATGTTACGGAGCTCGCCAGCGTCCGGTTCGAGGGGATGCTGCGGGAGTCGACCGACGCGCCGGCTGCGTCCTTCGCGGAGGTCTGGAACTTCACGCGACCGGCCGACCACAGCGCCGGCTGGGTACTCGCCGGTATCCAGCAGGTCGACTGAGCCTCTGTTTCGCTGGGCAGCGGCCCGTCCGGCTTCGGCCGGACGCCGGCCCGCAGCGCCCCCTTGCCCAACCCCGACAGGCTCCTAGGACAGCCGATGAGCCGGGCCCCGCTTCCGCTGGCGCAGACCGCATTGTCGCCAGTCAACCATGTACTCCATCAAAAACCTGTCGCGCGCGCGCGGCTCCGCATCCATGCCGGACACTGCATCCGAATCGTCGTCGACAGTCCCTTCGGCTCGGTGCATTCGGATGCCATCATCGCCGCCGATGGTCTGCTGTCGGTGACGACAGAGGGCTCGCCCGCAGCGGTCCTGATGGTTTCGCCCAGTATCGACGCGCTTTTCGGTGTAATGCGCGCGGGGCCGAACGGCCTGGGGCCGCACATCAGGGTTGAAGGCGACGTCATGCTCGCCGCGGCCGTCGGCCAGGTGGCGCAGTCGCTGCGCGGGGACTTCGAGGAGGATCTTAGCCGGGTGCTGGGCGACGGCATCGCACACCGGATCGGCCGGACGCTGCGGGCCGGCGTCGAGCGGGCGAAGAC
>JALYPS010000389.1 GCA_030856285.1 Pseudomonadota bacterium | reverse complement strand
GGCTGCGCCAATCCCGCCGGAGGCCCCGATCACTACGGCGGAGTATTCGATGGCGTCTGTCATGCGGCGACCAGCGGCCTCCGCAGGTCTTTGGTCAAGCCGACGGCGCGTCGCAGGGCCGATTGCTCATGCCCACTGGACAGACAGCCCGACGCGGTGTGTCCTGATGAGTCCGGCGCAAGAAAAACAACAAGCCGGTTCGAGTGAGGAAACATGTCCAACCGACCGAGCCACATCCGGCTCAACTCCCACCCCGGCGCCGGGACCGTCAGCCGCTTTCCCATCGAATGGGGTGCCGCCACCGCGAAGGAACGCGGCCCCGTCATCGGCACCGTCAACTCGGGCAGCGACCGCAATGCCATCGGCGCGCACGGTGGGGCCTATTCGGTCTATCGGGCGCTGGCGGTGTCTTCGGGTGCCATGGCCGCCAACAACCGGCCCGATCTGACCAACACCGCCCCGACCACGCCGATGGGGCCGTTCCCGCAGTGGAGCGACGCGTCCAAGATCGTCTCGCTGGACCCCTGGGGGGCGCGCGTCGCCGAGGATTACGCCGATCAGCTGGCCGAGGGCGTCGACATCCGCCCGACCATCGCCGTCACCCGCGCCCGCCTGCAGCTCGGCGAGATCGGCGAGGCCATCGCCGCGGGCCGGCTCAAGGCCGACGGCCAGATCGTGCATGAGAGCGGCGACGTCGCCGTGACCAAGGCCGCCATCGACCCCGTCTGGTACCTGCCCGGCATCGCCGAGCGCTTCGGCGTCACCGAGACCGCCCTGCGCCGCACCCTGTTCGAACAGACTGGCGGCATGTACGCCGACCTCGTCACCCGGCCTGACATCAAGGTCTTCCTGCCGCCGATCGGGGGCATCACCCTCTACATCTTCGGCGACCCGGCCGCGATCGCGGACCCGAACCGCCGCCTGACCTGCCGCGTCCATGACGAGTGCAACGGTTCGGACGTGTTCGGCTCGGACATCTGCACCTGCCGCCCGTATCTGACCCACGGCATTGAGGAATGCATCCGCGAGGCCCAGGACGGCGGCACCGGGCTGATCGCCTATAACCGCAAGGAGGGCCGGGCCCTCGGCGAGGTGACGAAATTTCTCGTCTACAACGCCCGCAAACGTCAGCCGGGCGGCGACCAGGCGGCCACCTATTTCGAGCGCACCGAATGTGTCGCAGGGGTCCAGGACGCCCGCTTCCAGCAGCTCATGCCGGATATCCTGCACTGGTTGGGCATAACGAAGATCGACCGCTTCGTTTCGATGTCCAACATGAAGCACGACGCCCTGACCGCCTCGGGCATCGAGATCGGCGAGCGCGTGCCCATCCCCGATTACCTCGTCCCGCCCGACGCCTCGGTGGAGATGGAGGCCAAGAAGGCGGCCGGCTATTTCACCCCCGATGCGCCGCCGTCGGCCGAAGACCTGACCCGCGTAGTGGGCCGCGACCTTGAGCAGTTCTGAAACGCAGCAGGCGCATGGCCTGCTCACCGCCGCCGCCGTCCGCGAACGGGCCCATGAGATGCTGGCCATCGGCGTCGCCGGCGGCCTCGATCATTGGCGCGTCGATCTCGACCGGCTGCCGGAAACCGCGGCCTACGTCGCCGCCGTGATCCGCGACCAGTATCCAACGCTGGCCGTGCCCTTCCACGCCCGCTGGCGGCATTTCGCCGTCGATGGCGTGGATCTGTGGGGCCCGGTCGCCGAGGCCCGTGACTGGCTCGATCCCGCCTCGCGCGCCCGGACAGAGTTCGATCTCGCCATCGTCTCCGTCCTGCTCGACGCCGGGGCGGGACCGGACTGGTCGTATGAGGACGCCCGCACGGGCCGCACCCTGACGCGGTCCGAGGGGCTGGCCATCGCCTCCCTGCGGATGTTCGAGGCCGGGGCCTTCTCCATCACCGAGGACGATCCGTGGCGCGTAGACGCCGTAGCCCTGACCTTCCTGACCGCCGCCGATCTGGCGCGCGGCTTCCAGGTGTCGGACAAGAACCCGCTGGTCGGGCTCGAGGGCCGTGCTGCGCTGTTGCGCCGTCTGGGACAGGCCTGCCTTGCCGAACCCGACCTTTTCGCGCTCGAGGACGAGCCCCGCCCCGGCGGCCTGTTCGACGCCATGGTCGACCGCGCCGACGAACAGGACCGCCTGCCCGCCCCGGTCATTCTCGAAGTCCTGCTGGAGGCGCTCGGCCCGGTCTGGCGCGACCGCCTGACCCTCGGCGGCGTCGATCTCGGCGACTGCTGGCGGCATCCGGCGATCAAGCGCGACGACGCCACTGACGGCCACATGCCGATACACAAACTGTCCCAGTGGCTCAGCTATTCGCTGGTCGAACCGCTGGAGACCGCAGGCGTCGGGGTGACCGATCAGGATGGGCTGACCGGGCTGGCCGAATACCGCAACGGCGGCCTGTTCATGGACCTCGGCGTGCTGACGCTGAAGGACCCGGCCGACGCCGCCAAACCATGGCCCGTCTCCGATCCGCTCGTCGTCGGCTGGCGCGCCATGACCGTGGCGTTGCTGGACAAGATCGCGCCGTTGGTCCGCGCTGAACTGGGCGTCACAGCCGAGGCCATGCCGCTCGCCAGCGTGCTGGAAGGCGGCACCTGGGCCGCTGGCCGCCGCGCCGCCGCCGAACGCAGACCGGGCGGCGGACCGCCCCTGACCATCCTCTCCGACGGGACTGTATTCTGATGCCGACCAAGCCATTCAAGATGGACGGCGTCACCGTCGTCGCCCACCCGCTGGTCCGCCACAAGCTGTCGATCATGCGGGCCAGGGACACCTCGACGGCCCGCTTCCGCGAGCTGCTGCGCGAGATCTCGACGCTGCTTTGCTACGAGGTGACCCGCGACCTGCCGCTGGAAGACTATCCGGTCGAGACGCCGGTCGGCCCGACCACCGGCCAGCGCATCGCCGGCAAGAAGATGGTCTTCGTCCCCATCCTCCGGGCCGGTCTGGGGCTGGTCGAAGGCATGCTCGAACTGGTCCCGTCGGCTCGCGTCGGCCACATCGGCCTCTATCGCGAGCCAGTGACGCTCGACGCCGTCGAGTACTATTTCCGCGCGCCCGAGGATGTCGCCGAACGCCTTTGCGTGGTGATCGACCCCATGCTGGCCACGGGTAACACGGCGGTCGCCGCCATCGAACGGCTGAAGGAGCGCGGCGTCACCAACATCCGCTTCGTCTGCCTCGTCGCCTCGCCCGAAGGGCTGGAGCGCCTGCGCGGCTGGCACCCCGATGTGCCCATCTGGGTCGCCGCCGTGGACGACGGCCTGAACGACCACGGCTATATCGTGCCGGGGCTGGGCGATGCGGGCGACCGGCAGTTTGGGACGGGGTAGCCGAGACAAGGAGACAAGGAGACAAGGAGAATTGCTGTTCTCTCCCAATCTCCCAATCTCCCAATCTCCTTGTCTCATACTTGAAAGCCAATGAGTCTGTTGACGATTACTATACTCATAGGGACGTTCGCGCTCGCCTTCGCCGCCACGGCCCTGCTGGTGCCGCCGGTGATGCGGCTATGCTGGCGGCGCGGCTGGCTGGCGCGGCCGGGCGGGCGGCGGCTGCACGCCCAGCCAACCCCAAATGTCGGCGGGATCGCGATCTACGGCGGCTTTGTGCTGGCGCTGCTGAGTACCTTCGCATTCGATCGCTTTCTGCCGCGCTCGGACTTCGAGCAGCTGCGCATAGCGTTGCTGCTGGCCGGCGGCACGCTGATCTTCCTAGTGATGTGGCTCGATGATCTGCGCGAGCTGCCGCCGCTGCCCAAATTTGTGGCCCAGGCGCTGGCGGCACTGATCGCTATCGGCCCGTTTGTGTGGGAGCGTACGCTCTACGCACCCGGCGATCAGGCGCGCGGGATCATCCTGACCGCGTTCCAGTTCCCGTTCGTCGATCAGATCCACCTCTATAACATCAGCCCCTGGCTGGCGATCATCGCGACGATCTTCTGGATCGGCTGGATGACCAATACGATCAACTTCGTGGATGGCATCGACGGGCTAGCCGCCGGTGTGTCGCTGATCGCGGCGCTGGCGCTGGCCTTCAACGCGCTACGGCAAGATCCGCCGCAGGCCACGATCGCGCTGCTGCCGCTGGCCTTGGCAGGCGCGTGCGCCGGCTTCCTGCTATTCAACTTCCCGCCGGCACGCATCTTCATGGGCGATAGCGGCGCGGAATTTTTGGGCTATGTGCTGGGCGTCAGCGCGATCATCGGCGGAGCCAAGCTGGCGACGGTGTTATTAGTGCTGGGCGTGCCGATCCTCGATGTAGCCTGGCTGATCGTCGCGCGCGCGCTGGCGGGCCGCTCGCCGGCGCAGGGCGGGCGCGACCACCTCCATCTACGCCTGCTTGATCTGGGCTTCTCCACGCGCCAGATCGTGATCTTCTACTACGCGCTCAGCGCCAGCTTTGGCGTGCTGGGTATCTCCGGCGCTGAGCCGCCGCTCAAGCTGCTGGCGCTGGCGCTGCTGGCGCTGATCGTGGTGGCCGTGATCGTGTACGTGAGCCGGCGGGCAGCGGCGACGGCGCGGTAATGTATCTAGACCATCATGATATACTTACCCCAAGCGTTCGCTTCACCCCCAGGAGCAGCCGATGCCCAATCTACACCTGCCACCTGCTATGGATGCGCTACGGCCCCAGCTGGGCACGCTGGTTGCCGGAATCGAAGCGCGGCTGCCCTATGGCGCGGCGCTGCTTTCGGCCCGGCAGGGCCTGCAAATCAGCGTGAATGACCGCGAGGAACAGGTGACTGAGCAGGCCCCCAGCGCCGGCACCGTGATCAGCGCCTTCGACGGCACGACGATGCACGAGGCGGCCGGCGGCTTCGATCGTGCCGAGATCGAGCGCGCCACGCGCCGGCTGCTCCAGGATCGCGCTCCGGTTGGCGGCCACACGATCGACCCTGGCCCACAGCGGCGCGGCGATTTCATCACGCCAATGGTAATAGCGCCCGACTCGATTTCCACTGAAGAAAAGCTTGATCGCTGCCGCGCGCTGCACCGGCGTGTGCGCGCGATGGACGAGCGGATCGTCAACGCGCAGATCCATTACACCGAAATCGGCGAGCTGTCGGTCTTCTGCAACCGCACCGCCGACTTGGCCCAACGCGTGCAGCGCCTGCGGCTGACCGTAATGGTAGCAGTAGCCGGCAACGATGGCGTGCGCTATGATTGGATCTCTAAAGACGCGACCGGCGGCTGGGAGGCGCTGGATTACGATGACGACGAGCTGCGCCGGGTGATCGACAACGCGATCGCGCTGCTGCGCGCCGAGCGGATCGAGCCGGGCGAGTACACGATCATCACCGCGCCCGGCGTCACCGGCACGATCTGCCACGAGTCGTTCGGCCATGGCG
>JALYPS010000386.1 GCA_030856285.1 Pseudomonadota bacterium | reverse complement strand
CCGCAAGGCCGAAGCGCCCGCCGCCGAAGACTGATCGGGACCCCGCTCGCCGCGCGAGCCCGCTTGACGCGGCGACGCTTCGCTGGCCCAAAGAGCGAGCCGATCTGTTCCGGAGCGCCCATGTCCTGCCTGTCGCGGTCTTCGGCCCAACGCCGTCTCGCAAGCCTGAGTGTGCTCGCGAGCCTCGTCCTCGCCGCCTGCGCCTCCACGCCCCCGCCGCCGCCACCTCCTTCCGGCGGGTCGGGCGGACCGGTCGCCCTGCGTGACTGGCGCGGCATCGTCACCGCCTCCGACCGCGATCGCTACAGCCGCCGCGACGCCGCCTGGTCCCTCGCCCTGCAACAGGCCCGCCGCCAGCCCGGCTCAGGCGACCTGACTGGTCTCGGCGACCTGATCGAGCCTCGCGCCGCCCGGTCATCCGTCGCCCCGCCGCCCGGCGACTATCGCTGCCGCACCGTCAAACTGGGCTCCCAGGGCGGCGAGGACGGTCTCGGCTATGTCGTCTACGACTGGTTCGCCTGTCGTATTGAGGCGACGCCCCGCGGTCTGAAATTTTCCAAACTGACCGGCAGCCAGCGTCCCGGCGGCCTGCTGTTCACCGAGAACGACCGCCAGATGGTCCTGCTGGGCTCACTGTCCCTCGCCGCCGAACCGCCCGCCAACTCCTACGGCCAGCGCCCCGACCGCGATCTGATCGCCGTGCTGGAGCGGATCGGCGACCGCCGTTGGCGTCTCGTCATCCCCTGGCCCCAGGCCGAGTCCAACCTCGACGTGATCGAGCTGGTCCCGGCTTGATCCAGGCCGCGTCGGGTCGGGAGGTCCCGAAGGGCCGACGACCGCGGCCCGACACAATTGCGGTAGCAGGCGCCGGACCCTCCGGCCTCGCCGCCGCCCTCATGCTGGCGCGACAGGGGCGGGACGTCGTCGTCTTCGAACGCTTTCAACATGCCGGGCCGGTCGGGGCCGGCTTCATGCTTCAGCCGACCGGTCTCGCCGTTCTCGACGCCCTCGGCCTGACAGCGGCGGTCGAGGCCATGGCCCAGCCGATCGACCACCTGTTCGGCCGCGAGGCCCGGCGCGGCCGGATCGTTCTGGATGTCCGCTACGCTGACCTGAAGCGTCCGCGCGCGGCCCTCGGCGTCCATCGCGCCGCCCTGTTCGAGGTCCTGTACCGCGCCTGCCTCGACGCCGGCGTCCGTTTCGAGACCGGCCGGGAGATGGTCGCCGCCGACGCTGGACGGCTGACCGACGCCCGCGGCGTCTCCACTCCCGCCTTTGATCTGGTCATCGACGCCTCGGGCGCGCGGTCGCGGATCGCCGCCGGCCTCGGCGCTGGGCCCCGGCCGCTGGCCTGGGGCGCCCTGTGGGCCACCGTCCCCTGGCCGGGCGACCCGTTCGACCCTCGC
Organism: Pseudomonadota bacterium; assembly: GCA_030856285.1. Taxonomy (GTDB): domain Bacteria; phylum Pseudomonadota; class Alphaproteobacteria; order Caulobacterales; family Caulobacteraceae; genus Brevundimonas. The sequence continues at coordinate 1,591 of JALYPS010000386.1, read as the reverse complement.
GCCCTGCAACAGGTCTATCGCGGTGCGTCGAAGATGGTCGGCGTCCTGCCCGTCGGCGCCCGCCCCGACAGCAAGGACCGGCTCGCCACCTTCTTCTGGAGCCTGCGGACCGATGACCATGCCGCCTGGTGCGACGCCGGCCTCGAACCCTGGAAGGCCGAGGTTCGAGGTCTCTGGCCCGAGACCGCCGGCCTGCTCGAGACCCTGACCGACCCCGATCAGCTGACTCTCGCCCGCTACGGCCACCACACCCTCGCTCGCCCTGTCGCAGACCGGCTGGCGGTGATCGGCGACGCCGCCCATTCGACCAGTCCGCAGCTGGGGCAGGGGGTCAATATGGGCCTGCTCGACGCCTGGAGGCTCACGGAAGCTCTCTCGTCGCATGCCGACCTGACCGACGCCCTGTCGGCCTACGCCGCCGCGCGCCGTTGGCATGTCCGGCTCTATCAGGCGCTCAGCCTCGGCTTCACACCCTTCTATCAGGCCGACGGCCGCATCCTGCCGTGGATCCGCGACCACCTGCTCGGCAAGCTGGCGCGCCTGCCCCTGTCGCCCCGTCTGCTGGCCGCGACCGTCTCCGGCCTGCTGCTGGACCCCCGTCCGCGCGACCGGCGCTGATAGGTCACGCCCGCATCCCTTGACCCCGGGCAGCCGGACCGCGAGTCTGGCGGCGGGGGACGTTCCGTCCTGTCAGGAGAGCATCATGCGCGGTTTCAGCATCACCATCGGCGCGGTCGTGGCGGTCGTCATCGTCCTCGGGCTGATCCTGATCGGCCTCCCGACCTACAACGTCTATTCCAAGCAGATGCAGGGCAAGGCCGCCTATGAGGAGGCGGTGCAGAACCGCCGTATCCGCGTGCTCGAAGCCCAGGCCGCCCTCGACTCGGCCCAGCTGACCGCCCAGGCCGAAGTCGCCCGCGCGCGGGGCACGAACGAGGCCAACCGCATCATGGCGGAAAGCCTCGGCGGCCCGGAAAACTATCTGCGCTGGTCCTACATCCACATGCTGGAAGAGACCGCCGGCAAGCCGGGCCGTGAGGTCATCTACATCCCGACCGAGGCCTCCATGCCGATCCTCGAGGCCAGCCGGTCAAGGCCGGCGGAATAGGACCGCTTGCCCTCAGGGCTTCGGCGTACAGCCCAGCGGTTCGCGATACAGCGCGGCGCTCGGGTCCAGCCGTCTCGCCTCCGCCAGTTGCCGGTCTGCCTCCGGGCACCGTCCCATCGCCGCCAAGGTCGTCGCATACGAATGCCGCACGGGGGCGACATCGGGCACGAGCGCGACCGCCCGCTCGCAATAGGGCAGGCCCTGCTCCGCCAGTCCGGCTCCGACCAAAATGAAGCAGTGATTGTTCAACAGGCGCGGATCGTCCGGCCGGAGATCGACCGCCCGCTTGCTGTCGACGAGGGCGGCGTCGAACTCGCCCAGCTGTTCCAGTGTGGCCGCGCGGTTGCTCAGTGAATCCGCGTCCGCCACCGGAATGCCGACATACATGGCGCGGGCCCGGTCGTAGATTGCGGCATCCCCGTCCTTGAGGATCGGCAGGATTGCGGTCAGGACGACGAAACGGACCTCTTCGTTGATGGGGAC
>JALYPS010000379.1 GCA_030856285.1 Pseudomonadota bacterium | reverse complement strand
GGCCATGGCGACCGGAGCAGCGGCGCTGACGCCCCACTTTTCTTCCAGCAGCTTGGACAGTTCGGCGGCTTCCAGAACGGTCAGTTTCGACAGGTCTTCAACGATTTTGGCGAGATCGGCCATGGTGTGTTTCCTTCGGAGGATTGGGTTTCAGTAGAGAGTTTGCAGAGATGAAAGAGGCGGGTCCGCTTACGCGGCGTCCTTGGCGGCGTACGCGCTGAACACGCGGGCCAGTTGGGACGCCGGGGCTTGCACGACGCCGGCGATCCTGGTCGCAGGCGTGTTGAGCAGGCCGAGGAACGAGGCGCGGATCTGATCCAGCGAGGGCAGTTTGGACAGTACGCCCACGCCCGCTGCATCCAGAACCTTCTCACCCATGAAGCCGCCCAGAACGACGAACTTGTCGTTGGCCTTGGCGTATTCAGCGGTGATCTTGGCGGCCGTCACCGCGTCGTCGGCATAGGCGATGCCCACGGGACCCTTGAACAGGCCGTGGTATTCGCTGCCTTCAGCGGCGTCGAGCGCCTTGAGCGCCAGGCGGTTCTTGACCACCTTGAACGTGCCGCCGGCAGTACGCAGGCGTCCACGCAGGTCTTCCATATCCGCAACGGTCAGACCCAAATTGTGGGTCACGACCACGGCGCCCGCGTCGGCGAAAACGCCTTTGAGCGTCTCGATCGACTCGGCTTTTTGTGCGCGGTCCATTGCGGTCTCCAGTCTGTATTCGCCGGCGGGCTTATTCCCGACGACGGATTGGCCAGTGCGCCGCGCATCGCTGCGAAGCGTTCAGGCCGGTCGTATTGTCCGAAGGAAGCTCGAACCCCGACGCCCGGATACCGGAACGTCTGGCGTCGTCTGCATCCCCATCTCCCCACGGCGCCAGAGGGCTCTCTGACATTTATGGCCCGGGTGACCCCCAGACCCCGAAGTTCTCGGACAGGACCGCCGCGGCCGAAGCTGCGACGGAGAAGGCGCGCTCTATACACGCACCCGCGCAGAACTCAAGCGGGCTCTATGCAGGCGGGACGAAACCGGGTCACATCCCCCCTCGAGGGGAAGCGATCATGACCGGGACCACCGAAGCGACGGGCCGCGACAGTCTCGGCGGCGCCGCGTCGCCCATGCTGGGCCCCATCCGGTTGGGGATCGGTCTGGCGCAGGGGCTGGGTCTGTACTGGCTGCATCGGGCGTCGGACGGCGTCGCGACCTGGCCCGCGACCAACCCCCTGCTGTTCGGACCCCTGCTCCTCGTCGTCGCCATGCTCCCGATCAAGCTGCTGGCGGGAGTCGGCCGCCTGCGCCCCGTCACCCTTGCCATCTGGACGGCCGTGGCCGGCGTCGCCCTCGCCCTTCTGGGCCTGCACGACATCGCCCGCCAGAGCGCCGACACGGTGTGGCATGCGCCCTTCCTGACGCCGCCCGCCGTCCTCTTCTCCGCCGTCGCCCTGTTCATCAGCCACCAGCTGGTCGCCGCCGCCGATCTCGAGCGACGTCGCCTCCCGGACTTCCCGGCGCTGTTCGACACCGCTTCCAAGGCCGTCGTTCAGCTGGCCCTGTCTGTCGGTTTCACCGGGGCCTTCTGGATCCTGCTCCACCTCGGCTCAGCCCTGTTCAAGGTCATCGGCCTCGACTTCCTTGAGGACCTGCTGCGCAAGGAATGGTTCGCGATCCCGGTCACCTTCCTCGTCTTCGCCACGGCGGTGCACCTGACCGACGTCCGCGACGGCCTGATCCGGGGCGTCCGCACTGTCGGCCTGATGCTTCTGTCATGGCTGCTGCTCGTCATGACCGTGCTGGCGGCGGGCTTTCTCGCCGCCCTGCCCTTCACCGGCCTCGATGGACTTTGGAACACCGGCAGTGGCGCCTCGCTGGTGCTCGCCGCCGCCGCCGCCCTCATCATCCTGATCAACGCCGCTTATCAGGACGGCCGCCCGGACAACCGTCCGCCGGCGGTGCTGCGGGCTGCGGTGCGTGTCGCCGCCGTCCTGATCGCCCCCCTCGTCCTCATCGCCGTCTGGGGTCTGGCGTTGCGTGTCGGTCAGTACGGCCTGACGCCGGACCGCATCATCGCCGGCGCCTGCGCCCTCGTCGGCGCCGCCTTCGCCACCGGATACGGCTGGGCCGCCCTCAGCCCCTTCTGGCGCAAGGGCGAGTGGATGCGCCCGCTGGAGCCGACCACCATCTGGAGCGCCGTCCTCGCCGTGGCCCTCATCCTGCTGCTGTTCAGCCCGGTTCTGGACCCCGCCCGCCTCTCGGTCATGGATCAGGTCGCCCGGCTCGAGCGCGGCGCAGTGACCCCCGACAAGTTCGACTACCGCTTCCTCCGCTTCGACAGCGGCAAGGTGGGACAGGCGGCGCTGGGGCGTCTGACACGGTCAAGCGACGCCGCCATCGCGGCCAGGGCTCTGGCCGCGCAAAAGGGTCAGAACCGCTTCGAAGACCCCGGCCCGGCCGAGGCGGAGCGCCCCCCGGCGATCGAAATCTGGCCGACCGGCGCGGCGCCGCTTCCCGCTGGCTTTGTCGCTTCGGCCAACCGCAACCGCGATCTTGAACACTGTCAGTACGCCAACTTCTGTCTTGCGACTCGCAGGGACCTGAACGGCGATGGATCAATGGAGATGTTGATCGTTGGCCACGCGGATGTGGCGGTGTTCATCCCGGATGGAGACGCCTGGAGCCTGCTCGGCTATTTCGACCAGAGCTGCCGCCACGACACGCGCTCGGACCCGCGCGAAGCCCTGCGGGCCGGGCGTCTGCGACCCGTCCAGCCGGTCTGGCCGGATCTGGTCTTCGCGGACGGGCGTCAGGTCGCCCGGTTCCGATCCGATCGCATGCCCGACTGCGAGAGCGCGCCGGTCGTGACCGCGCCACCGCCTCCGCCGCCCGTCACCGTATTAGGTCGTCCGGCCCCTTGACCCGGAGCGGCGGCGTAACATTACACTGAGTTCAGAAATGGGATCGGGGGACCCCGCGTGAACCAGTCGGGCGGAACCGCTCAGGATGAACTACTGCACCGGGCGGGCGAGGCCTTGGCGCGCCGCGATCCGCAATCCGCCCTGGGCCTGATCGACCAGGCCGACGCCATCGGCGCGACCCACCACGGCTTCCTGAACCGGGCCCTGGCCCTGCGCATGCTCGGCGATTTCCACGGTGCCATGGCGGCTCTGGACGAGGCCCTCGCCATGGAGCCCTATGATTTCACCGCCCTCCTCGGCAAGGCGGCGATCCTCGAGCAGGTCGGCCAAGCCGGCGCCGCCGCCGACGTCTATCGCAACGCCCTCAAGATCGCCCCGCCGCGCGAGCGCTGCCCTCCCGTCATCCAGTCCCAGATCGACCACGCCGCCGGCGTCGTCCGCCGCCACGCCGAGGCCCTGCGCGACCATATGCGGGCCGGCGTCGCCGCCCTGCGCGGCGCGGTCGACGCGGCCACGCTCGACCGGTTCGACGAGGGTCTGGAAATCTACGCCGGCCTCAAGACCGCGCCGAAGCAGGAGCCCCTGCTGCTCGACTACCCCCGCCTGCCCGCCATCCCCTTCCATGACCGCGCCCTGTTCCCCTGGCTCGAAACTCTTGAGGCCGCGACCCCGGTCATCAAGGCCGAGCTTGAGGCCCTGCTGACGGACTCCTTCGACCAGTTCGCCCCCTATGTCGCCTACCCCAAGGGGGCGCCGGTCAACCAGTGGGATGAGTTAAACCATTCGCGCAAATGGACCTCCCTCTGGCTATGGCGGGACGGCGCCCGACAGGAGGCGGTCTGTGAGCGCTGTCCGCAGACTGCCGCCCTGCTCGAATCCCTGCCCATGTGCCGCCAGGACGGCTTCGCCCCCACCGCCGTCTTCTCGGCGCTGCAGCCTCACACCCACATCCCGGCCCACACCGGTTCGTCCAACATCCGGCTGCTGACCCACCTGCCCCTCATCCTGCCCGGCCCGGCCCGGTTCCGGGTCGGCAATACCGTCCGCGACTGGAAGATGGGCGAAGCCTGGGTGTTCGACGACACCATCGAGCACGAGGCCTGGAACGACGCCGACCAGATGCGGGTAATCCTGATCTTCGACATCTGGAACCCCGCCCTGTCCGAGGCGGAGCAGTCGCTCATCACCGCCATGATGCAGGCCCGGCGCAGCTTCACGGGCGGCTGAACCCCGGCCCGTTAACCCTGCGCTCACCCTGCCCCCCAACCCGATCTTCACCTTGTGACGGTTAAAACGTCCCGGAATGAGCCAGTCCCGCTTCAACGAGGACCGGCCGCAATCGTGATGTTGAAGGGGCTGCACCCATGGCGAAGACCGTTCTCGTGGTCGACGACGATCCCACCCAGCGCCGCCTCGCGCAGGCCGTTCTGGAGCGTGAGGGCTATGCCGTCGTGCACGCCGAATCGGGCGGCGAGGCCATCGATCGCCTGACCAGGGGCGGCGGCGCGGACGTGGTCCTGCTCGACATGGTCATGCCGGGCATGAGCGGCATGGAGGCGCTCGCCGAAATCCGCACCGCCGGCGTGACGACCCCGGTTATCGTCCTGACCGCCTCGGGCGGCGTGGACGCGGTGGTCAAGGCCATGCAGGCCGGGGCCCAGGACTTCTTCGTCAAGCCTGTCTCCGCCGAACGCCTGCTGGTCGGCGTTTCCAACGCCCTGCAGATCACCCGGCTGACCGCCGAGGTCGGCCGGCTCAAGAAGCATGTCTCCGGCCGCACCTCGTTCGACGACCTGGTCGGCGAGAGCCCGCCCATGCGGATGGTCAAGTCGCTGGGCGCCCGCGCCGCCAAATCCTCCATCCCGGTCCTGATCACGGGCGAGAGCGGCGTCGGCAAGGAAGTCATCGCCCGCGCCCTGCACGGTGCCAGCGACCGGTCGGGCAAGCCGTTTGTCGCGGTGAACTGCGGCGCCCTGCCCTCGAACCTGATCGAGTCCATCCTGTTCGGCCACGAGAAGGGGGCCTTCACCGGCGCCCACGACAAACACCTCGGCAAATTCCAGGAGGCCAACGGCGGCACCCTGTTCCTCGACGAGATCGGCGAACTGCCGCTGGACATGCAGGGCAAGCTGCTGCGCGCTTTTCAGGAAGGCGAGGTCGACCCGGTCGGCGCCAAACGCTCGGTCAAGGTCGATGTCCGCATCGTCTCGGCCACCAATCGTGATCCGGCGCAGCAGGTCCGCGCCGGCGCGTTCCGCGACGATTTGTTCTACCGCCTCAACGTCTTCCCGATTGAAGCTCCGTCCCTGCGCGAGCGTCGCGAGGACATCCCGGCCCTGATCGATCACTTCATCGCCCGCTTCAATGTCGAGGAGGGCAAGCGCGTCGCCGGCTGTTCCGCCGAGACCCAGGCCCTGCTCTGCGCCTTCGA
>JALYPS010000349.1 GCA_030856285.1 Pseudomonadota bacterium | reverse complement strand
AGCCTGCGCACCTGCGTCTCGGCCGGCGAGACTCTGCCCGCCTCCACCTCCGACGCCTGGCATGAGGCCACGGGCGTGCGCATCATCGACGGCATCGGCTCGACCGAGATGATCCACATCTTCATCTCCGCCTGTGGCGCCGCCATCCGTCCCGGCGCCACCGGCAAGGCGGTGCCCGGCTATGAGGCCCGGATCATAGACACGGACGGCCGCACCCTGCCCGCCGGCGAGACGGGACGGCTGGCCGTGCGCGGCCCGACCGGCTGCCGCTATCTCGCTGACGACCGGCAGGCGGCCTATGTGCAGGACGGCTGGAACCTGACCGGCGACGTCTATCGCCTCGATGCGGACGGCTATTTCTGGTTCGTCGCCCGGTCCGACGACATGATCGTCTCGTCCGGCTACAACATCGGCGCGCCGGAGGTGGAGAATGCCCTGCTGCGCCACCCCGCGGTGGCCGAGGCCGCGGTCATCGGCGTCCCCGATTCCGAACGCGGCCAGATCGTGAAGGCGTTCGTGGTCCTGAACCCGGACCATCCGGCCTCTGACGGACTTCGAACCGCGCTGCAGGACCATGTGAAGGGCGTCATCGCGCCCTACAAATACCCCCGCGCCCTCGACTTCGTGGACGCCCTGCCCAAGACCCAGACCGGCAAGCTCCAGCGTTTCCGGTTGAAGGCGGACGCATGAGCGGCCCAATGACCAACGAGGTCTTCACCGCCGAACGGCGCATCCGCTTCGCTGACTGCGACGCCGCCGGCATCGTCTTCTTCCCGCGCTATTTCGAGATGCTGAACGGCGTGGTCGAGGACTGGTTCGCCGGGCCGCTGCAGGCCTCGTTCCGCGAACTCCACGTCAATCGCCACGTCAGCGTGCCGACCGCCGCCATCGAGGCCCGCTTCATCGCCCCGTCGAGGCTGGAGGACGAGCTGACCTTCGCCCTGACCGTCAGCAGACTGGGCGGCGCCTCCTGCGGCCTGCGTCACCGGATTTCGGCCGGCGGCACGCTCCGCTTCGAGGCGACCCAGACCATCGTCTATGTCGGCGCCTCCCTGAAGCCCGAGCCCTGGCCGGAAGCCTTGCGCGCCCGCATCGCCCCCTTCGTGGAGACGCCCGAATGAACCGTGTCCTGCTGCCCGAAGGCTGGCCTCGGCCCAGGGGCTATTCCAACGGCGTCGAGGCGACCGGCCGCACGATTTTCGTCGCGGGCCAGATCGGCTGGACGCCCGAAGGGGTGTTTGTCGAGACCGGGTTCGCCGGCCAGTTCCGCCAGACGATCGAAAACACCCTTACCGTCCTCAGGGAAGCCGGCGCCGGCCCCGAGCATATCGTCCGGATGACCTGGTACGTGGTCGACAAGACCGAATACCTGTCCGCCCTGCGCGAGATCGGCGCGGCGTGGCGCGAGCTGATCGGACCGCACTACCCCGCCATGGCTGTAGTCGAGGTCAAGGGACTGATCGAGAACGCCGCGCGGATCGAGATCGAGACCACGGCGGTTGTGAGCTGAGCTAGCAAGCACCGCCGAAGGCTATGCCAAGCGGGCTACTTCAAATTCAGCGCCAAAAAGTTCTCAGGCGCGCGACCGGAAGCCGCATGCCTGAGAACTTCCTGATCGACGGTCGTCAGTGACGACCGGCCCGGTCAGTCGCTTTCGCTGTCGTCGTTGACCTGGGTGATCAGCGCGAAGGACGCGATGGTCACCGCAAAGAAGATCAGCGCGGGTGAGAATCCGCCAGCGAATTCGCTGGTTTCACCTGCTTGCGCGCCCACACGATCGCCGACGCGAGCAGTGGCTTGGGTCGTTGCCATCGCTTGCGTTGCGACAAGCATCCCCCCGACAAGAACGGCAGTAATTGTCTTCTTCATAACTCAACTCCTTGGTGCATCAGGCGATACAACCGTCTTCCGGAGATGCGGTTCCCCGGCTTTTCCATTGAGATGGTCCAACCCCCGCCGTGGACCCTCGCTCAACCGGCGAGCCTTGGCGCCGGACGATTCGGCGGTCACTGGTAGGTCTGGGCGACAGGGCGGACCATGCGGCTGTACGACGACGTTCTCGGCCAGCTTGAAGCCGAGGCCATTCACATCTTCCGGGAGGTCGTCGCCGAGTGCGAGCGGCCGGTGCTGCTGTTCTCGGGCGGCAAGGACTCTGCCGTCCTACTGCACCTCGCGCGCAAGGCGTTCTTTCCGGCCCCGCCGCCCTTCCCCCTGCTTCACGTCGATACGATGTGGAAGTTCCGGGAGATGTACGCCTTCCGGGACCTGGCCGCGGCGGCGACGGGCATGCGCCTGCTGGTCCATCGCAATCCCGAGGCCGAGGCAGACGGGATCAACCCGTTCGATCACGGGGCGAACGTCCATACCGATCTGTGGAAGACGCAGGGGCTCAAACAGGCGCTGGACGCGGGCCGGTTCGACGCGGCCTTCGGCGGCGCGCGGCGCGACGAGGAGAAGAGCCGGGCCAAGGAGCGGATCGTCTCGGTTCGCACACCGGCGCACGGCTGGGACTCCAAACGCCAGCGTCCCGAACTCTGGAGCCTCTACAACACCCGCCTGAACGACGAAGAGTCGGTGCGGGTCTTCCCGCTCTCGAACTGGATCGAGCTGGACGTCTGGCGCTACATCCAGCGCGAAAACATCGCCCTGCCGTCCCTCTATTTCGCCGCCGAACGGCCGGTAGTCGAGCGTGACGGCGCCCTGCTGATGCTCGACGACGACCGGATGCCGCTGCGGCCCGGCGAGGTCCCCCGGCTGCGCCGCGTCCGCTTCCGCACCCTCGGCTGCTGGCCCCTGACCTCTGCCGTCGACAGCGAGGCAGACACGCTTGAGGCTGTGCTTCGGGAAGTCCGGGAGGCCTCGGTGTCCGAACGGCAAGGCAGGGCCATCGACCACGATCCGTCGGCCTCGATGGAGCGGAAAAAGCGCGAGGGCTATTTCTGATGGCGGCGCTACATGACACCGGGCCGAAGGAAATCGTCCGCCTGATCACCTGCGGCTCGGTTGACGACGGCAAGTCGACCCTGATCGGCCGCCTGCTGCACGACGCCGGCGCCATCCCCTCCGACCAGATCGCGGCCCTGCCTGACCTCGATGGCGCCCCGGACCTGTCCTTTCTCGTCGACGGCCTTGCTGCCGAGCGCGAGCAGGGCATCACCATCGACGTCGCCTACCGCTTCTTCGACATCGGCGAGCGCCGCTTCGTCCTGGCCGATACCCCGGGTCACGAGCAGTACACGCGCAACATGGTCACCGCCGCCTCGACGGCGGACATGGCCATCGTTCTGGTGGACGCGCGCAAAGGGGTCCTTACCCAGACGCGGCGGCACAGTCGGCTGTTGGCTCTGCTCGGTGTCCGCCGGGTCGTGCTGGCGGTGAACAAGATGGATCTGGTCGAGGGTTCGAAGGACCGCTTCGACGCCATCGTCGACGATTACCGCGCCTTCGCCGACCAGATCGGCCTGACCGACGTGACCGCGATCCCGACCTGCGCGCGGACGGGAGGGAATGTCTCAATGGCGGACAGCCTCACGCCCTGGTATGCGGGGCCCGCCCTCATGGCGCATCTACGGTCGGTCGGCCTGGCTGAGGCCGCGCCGGGACCGCTGCGCATGACGGTGCAGGGTGTCAGCCGGCCAAACGCGGACTTCCGCGGCTTCGCAGGCCGGATCGTCGCGGGCACGGCCCGTCCGGGCGATGCCGTCCGGGTTCTGCCGTCGGGCGTCAGCGCCGCGATAGATCGCATCGTCTGCATGGACGGTGATCTGGACGAGGCCCGGACCGGACAGTCCGTAACCATCACCCTCACCCCGGAGGTGGACGTCTCGCGCGGGAACCTGATCGCCGCCGCCGGGGCTCCGCCCGAGGTCGCGGACCAGTTCGAAGCCCATCTGGTCTGGATGTCCGACCGCCCCCTGCTGCCCGGCCGGTCCTACTGGCTCAAACTGGGCGCAGAGACGGTCGCGGCACGGATCAGCGACCTGCGGCACAAGGTCAATGTCGACACCGGAGAGCTACTGGCCGCAGCGACCCTCAGCCTGAACGACATCGGCCTGTGCACCCTCGCGCTCGATACGCCCGTCGCCTTCGAGCCATACGCCGTCAACCGCGACCTCGGCGGCTTTATCCTGATCGACCGGATGACCAACGAGACCGCCGGCGCCGGCATGATCCGCTTCGCCCTGCGCCGGGCGGCGAACATCCATCCGCAGGCCCTGACCGTCAGCCGGGCTGAACGCGCCGCGCTGAAGCGCCAGTCGCCGCTGGTGCTGTGGTTCACGGGCCTGTCCGGGGCCGGCAAGTCGACCATCGCCAACCGCGTTGAACAGCAGCTGTTCGCCGAGGGCCTGCATTCGGTGCTGCTGGACGGCGACAATGTCCGTCACGGCCTCAACCGCGACCTCGGCTTCACCGACGCCGACCGGGTCGAGAACATCCGCCGCGTGGCCGAGGTGGCGCGACTGATGACCGACGCGGGTCTGATCGTGCTGGTGTCCTTCATCTCGCCGTTCCGCGAGGAACGGCGGATGGCCCGCGAGCGCATGGAGCCCGGCGAGTTCATCGAGATCTTCATCGACGTCCCGTTGGACGTCGCGGAAGCGCGCGACGTCAAGGGTCTCTACGCCAAGGCGCGGGCGGGCCAGCTGAGCCATTTCACGGGCATCGACAGTCCCTATGAGGCGCCGCTAGCGCCCGAGCTGCGGATAGACGCCGCCGCCTGTTCTGTAGACGAGGCGGCCGACCGGATCGTCGCCCTCGTCCATGCGGCACAAGCCGCCGGACGGCTGACCTGAGGTCTCAGGCAGAGTAATGCGTCACCCTCAACGTCACATCTAGCGAGACCGCACGAACCGGCGGACGTCCCTCTTGCGGTCGCAGGTCCTGGACCGTGGATACGATTGCGAGCGGGCCCCGGGTCAGCCGAGCGAGTTGGACCACCGCGCTGTCGAAGGTAAAAATGTGGGCGTATTCGCCATGCCCGGTATGGTCCCCCGCTTCGCCCATGCCGAAATGCACGAAAGTCGGCGATACGCCGAGATCGACCCTACCCTTTTCGGCGAACACGCTGGTGGCGATGGCGCGGCCTGTCAGGTTTTCGGACCGTTCATAGGCGACGACGCCTGTCCCCTCGACCGTGACCCGACCCGGGGCTTCGCGGAGCAGACGCACGACATCGGCGGGCAGTTCCAGCCGCAGGGAGCGGTCGGTCGCAGCGGCGTCGACCCGCACCGAGACCTGGCTCGTCGATACCGGCCCGCCGCCCAGAGCTCCCGGGGGGAGGGCGAAGACCAGTGGCGCATAGAGGGCGTCGTAGCGGTATCCCAGACCACGTGTTGAGGTGATGCGCGACGCGAGCCAACGCCCCGTCTGCCGGCCGTCGGGACCCGTGAACCCGGACATCGAGACATCCTTCCACGGCCGCGGATAGGCGAGGTCGCCGTTCTTCTGGTGCCACGTCGCCCAGACCCGGTCGACGTTGCAGTGATGCAGCCAGAACACCGGATCCAGCGCCGCCGTCCGGGTGCTCGCCATCAGGCCGCCGACCAGCATGTGGATGATGTTGTGGCCATAGGCCTCGACCCGCCCCGCCGCCCGTTCCCGCCCGCAGAAGGCGTCGAAATTGTCGGCCGAAACGCGCGCCACGTCGCGGCTCTGGGCGAAGCGGGCTTTCTGGAAGTCGAGGGTCTCGGCCGCCGGATCGCGCTGACGCTCAAAAAGGGGCGACGTCGGATCCAGCACCCACGGCGGCAGGAACCGATCCACCTGCCAGTCCCAGTAGGGCATGGCGAAGTTTGAATGCCCGGTGAGCTGGGCGATGATCCGCTCCATGTGGGCCACCTGCAGCCGGTGCCAAGGCAGGAACCGCCAGTTGCCGTGCTCGGCGCGCTGGGCGTGGAGCCGGTTCTGGGCTTCCCACGACAGGAAATCCGACCGGCGTTTCATGATCCTGACGCCCTCGGCGAAGGCGAGGATGTCGTCGTGGGCGGAGCTAAGGGTGGAGGCGGCCTTGCGGATGCGCCGCGCGTCCTGCGCCCAGGCCTCGCCGGTCGCCAGCGCCGTCATCAGCCCGCCCGCGCCCGCCAGCGCGCCTCGTCGGTTCAGCAACATCAGTCCGGCCCCCGCCTTCAGAACGCCGTTACGCTTTCAGAACCGCGCCGCCCTGTCTATCGGCATCGCCCGCAGGTTGTCGGCCGTTCGCGGGCTCAGTTTGACCTAGGACCGTCAAACCGCCACTTCATCGCCAGCACGCCGGCGGCCATGACGAGAGCGCAGGCATTGGCGATGACGATGGGCCAGGCGGTGGTCAGGACGCCGTAGGTCGTCCAGAGCACGAAGCAGATCACCGTCAGCGAATAGGTCTTCAATGAGACGGACGAGGCGTCGCGTTCCTTCCAGATCTTGATCATCTGCGGCGCGAAACTGGTGATCGAGCACAGGGCCGCAGCCGTACCGACGATGTTCGCGGCCAAACTCATGTCGAGGCCTTCTTCGCGGTCGCCCCGCCGGCGGACACCGTGACGAACTTGACGAACTGCTTCTCCATCGCGCCTCAACCGTCCGTCAGGACGAAGGTTGCACGGGCGGCGGCGGGGGTCGCCGCTCATGCGTCCTCTGCTCATAGGCGTGGCCCAGCGACAGGATGCGGGCGTCGTCCCATTTGCCGCCGATGAAGCTGATCCCGATCGGCATGCCGCGGTCGAAGCCCATCGGCACGGTCAGGTGCGGATAGCCCGCCACTGCCGCGAGCCGGCTGGCGGAGCCCTGCGCATTGTCATTGTCCTCGCGGTCGTTGGTCCAGGCCCGCGAGGTGGTCGGGGCGATCAGGGCGACGACCGAGTTGGCCGCCATCATCCGGTCGATGCCGTCCGGCCCCGACGCCTGGAAGGACCGCGCCCGCGCCTCGACATAGGCCGCGTCGTCCAGCCCGCCAGTCGCCTCGGCGCGCTCGAACAGCTCCTGCCCGAACAGCACGGTCTCGCGCGGCTCGGCGGCGTTGAAGGCGATGACGTCGGCGAGAGTCCGGGTCCGCACCTGCGTCGGGTCGGTCGACGCCAGATAGGCGTTCAGGTCGTGCTTCAGCTCGGTCAGCAGCACGACGATTTCCCACCCGCCGATCTGGCGGAAGTCGGCGGGAGCCTCGGTGATCTCGACGATCTCGGCGCCGGCCACGCGCAGATTGGCCAGCGCCCGCTCGAACTCGGCCTGCGCCTCGGCGGAATAGTTGGAGACCAGAAAGCGCATCACGCCGAGCCGCGCGCCTTGCAGCGATCCCGCGTCCAGCGCCGCGCGATAGTCGACCTTCCGCGCATCGGCCTCGACCGTGGCGGGGTCGAGTGGGTCCGAGCCGGCGATGGCGGTCAGCACGATGGCCGCATCCTCGACCGTGGTGGTGATCGGCCCCGCCGTGTCCTGCGAATGGCTGATGGGGACGATATGGGTCCGGCTGACGAGTCCCACCGTCGGCTTGAACCCGACCACCCCGTTGACCGAGGCGGGGCAGGTGATCGAGCCGTCGGTTTCGGTGCCGATGGCCGCCGGCGCGAGACCCATGGCGACCGCCGTCGCGCTGCCGGCAGACGAGCCACAGGGCGTCCGCGCGGGGTCATAGGGATTCAACGTCTGCCCGCCCACGGCGCTCCAGCCGCTGATCGAGTTGGACGACCGGATGTTGGCCCACTCGGACAGATTTGTTTTGGCGACGATCACCGCGCCGGCCCGGCGCAGGCGGGCGACCAGAGGCGCATCGCGGCCAGGGGCGTTGCCAACCAGCGCCAGCGACCCGGCGGTCGTCGGCATGTCGGCGGTTTCGATGTTGTCCTTGAGAAGGATGGGCAGGCCGCGAAGACCGCCAGACGGGATCGGCGGCGCGCCGTCCTCCAGCAGGGAGGGAGTCACCGCGATTATGGCGTTGAAAGGCTCGGGCCCGACATTGTTTGCGCTGCCGATCAGGGTCAGCGAACCCTCGACAGCGATCGCCCCGGGGAAATGCCCGTCCACCACCGCGGCTGCGGTCGGCGTCTGATAGATGCGTCCGCCGTCCTCGCCCGCCATCGTCCAGCTGCCATCGCCGTTGGGCGTGGCGCACGCTCCAAGCGACAGGGCGGCGATCGCCGCCGCGATCAGTCCTGCGCGGCGGGCGCCCTTGAACCGATCGTGCGATCCAGGAAGTCGAGATAGGTTCGCCATTGCTGCAGCTGCCTTTCATTGCCCCGGACGCCGTGGCGCTGGCCGGGGTAGAGCATCAGTTCGAAGGGAATGGACGAGGCCTGCAGCGCGTCGATGACCCGCGTGGAGTTCTCGAGGATGACGTTGTCGTCGGCCATGCCGTGCATCAGCAGCAGCCGCCCGGTCAGGTTCGGCAGGCGCGGAATGGCGTCCGAGGCGGCATAGCCTGCTGCGTTCAACTCCGGCGTCGACATGAACCGTTCGGTATAGTGGGTGTCGTACAGGCTCCACTCGGTCGGCGGGGCGCCGGCGATGGCGGAGGCCAGCCCCATGTCTGGCTCGGTCAGGGCCAGCAGGCTCATGAATCCGCCGTAGGACCAGCCCATCATGGCGATGCGATCGTCGGCCACATAGGGGAGCGTTCTCAGATAGTTGGCGGCCAATACCTGATCTTCGATCTCAGGCTCACCCATGCGCAGATACAGGGCCTGTTTGAACGCCGCGGAACGGTCGCCCTCGCCACGATTGTCGAGCCGGAAAACGATATATCCGGCTTCAGTCAACAGTTGACTGGTGGCTCCCTGCCATCCCTGTTTGACCCCGCCGCCCGACGGTCCGCCATACACCTGCATGACCACGGGGTACTGTCTCGACGGGTCGAATCCCGGCGGGGTGGTCATCTGCCAGACCAGCATCTCGCCGTGACTGTCGAGCGTGCCGAAGGTCGGCGTCTGGCGCCGCGTCGCGTAAGGCCAGAACGGATGATCCTCATCCAGCCGGTTCTCCTCGATCCAGCGGACGAAGGTCCCGTCAGCCCGGTACAAGCCAGATTGCGGCGGTGTGTCCAGGTCGGAGTAGTTGCCGACAAAGGCCGTGCCTGTCTTGTTCATCGACGCCGACCACCAGCCGCCGTCGCTCGTCACCGGAGTGGCTTGCACCATGTCATTCAGCGACGCCCGCCACAGGCGTTGGGTCGTTGGTCGTTCGCCTTGCACAGCGCACATCGTCACCCGGCCGCCGGGCAAGGGGCAGGCGCTGTGTCCGCCCGTGACGCCCTCGGGGCGTTCGGCATAGCCGAAGGAGGCCGTGAAGAAGACTTCGCCGGTCTGCTGATTGACGCCGTTCAGGCTCTTCACCGGCCATGGGCCATGGGTGATCGGCCGGATCAGGGTTCCATCGCGCTCGTAGAGGTACAGGTGCTTCCAGCCGGTCTCTTCGGACGACCAGATGAAATTGCCGTTGTCCAGCGCCTTGAAGTCGTCGCTCAACGGCACCCAGGCGTCCGAGGTCCGCGTCAGGATCACACGGGAGGCGCCCGTGGCCGGATCGACGCTCAGCAGGTCCAGCGTCTTCTGATCGCGCGACTGGCGCTGGACATAGAGGGTGCGGCCATCCGCGGACCAGTCCACGCGAGCCAGATAGATGTCGCGGTTCTCGCCCAGATCGACCTGGGTCCGGCGTCCGCTCTCGCGGTCATGGACGAACAGCTCGACCACGGCATTGGGCCGTCCGGCGCGTGGATAGCGCTGCTCGATCACCCGGGCGCCGCCGCCGGTGATATCCAGCCGCGGGATGACGTCGACGGTGCTCTCATCGGTCCGTTGGAGGGCGATGTAGCGTTCGTCGGGGCTCCACCAGTAGCCGGTGTCGCGGTTCATCTCCTCCTGGGCGATGAACTCGGCCGTGGCCCAGGTGATCAGCCCCTCGCCGTCGGTGGTTACCGCCGTCTCGCGGTTTCCATTCAGGTCCAGAACCACGAGGTCCTGCTCGCGCACGAAGGAGACGAAATTGCCCTTGGGTGAGACCTTGGCGTCGATCTCGTCGGCCTCGGTCTCGGTCAGGCGACGGACCGCGCCGCCCGCCCGTTCCGCGAGGAAGATGTCGCCTTCAAGCGGGGCAAGGATGTAGCGCCCCTGCTGGTCCCATGAATATTCGACGACGCCGCGCTGGCTGATCCGCATCCGCTCGCGCCGCGCCTTCTCGGCCTCCGACAACTCGCCGGCGTCGGGGACCAGCGCCCGGGCGTCGATCAGCTTGAACGGCTCGCCCTCGCCTGTCGGCGCGGCCCACAGGTCCAGCACATCGACGTCGTCCTCGCGTGAGCGGAGGAAGGCCACCAGCTCGCCGTCGGGCGACAGGCTGACGCCGCGCGCCACCGGCCCGGCCAGCGACGGATTGGCGAACACCCGCTCGGGCGTCAGGACCGCTGGGTCCGACGTTTGCGCCATCACGGCGGTGAACGGCGAAAGCGCCGCGAGAAACAGGGTGGAGGCGAGGAGTTTGTTGCGCATGGCGCGGACGCTAGCGGTCGTTTCGGCCGGCGTCATCCCCGATTCCGCGCAGGCGACGGAAGGGTCGAGAGTACACGGTGAGCTCCGAAAAATTGCGGACGGCTGGGCGACCGTAGGGGCGGTCGTCGCCGGAAGACCCTGTCGTTCCGGATGCGGGCTCCGTGATGTGTGTCGAACCGTCAAATATCCTGTCCCGGTGGCCGTTTCACATAGAGGCACATGGCTGCGTCAGCATTGGTCGCAGGCAGGCCAAGGCGGCGGGATTGAGGGGCGGGAAGATACTGTCGGGGGTGAAAAGGGTCGTGATTATCAGGGGCGGGAAGACAGCATGGCCGGGGCGTGCTCACAACCGAACCGGCGCGACACCGCATCCCTTCCCCCCTCGCCCGTCACCCCCTAATAAGCCTCGCAATGACCGACGTCGCCGCCGCCTCCCCGCCCGTGAAAGCCTCCGCCTTCCATGAACTGGAAGTGCTGTGGGTGCGCCACTGGACGGACCAGCTGTTCAGCTTCGCCATCGCCCGGCCCGAGGATTTCCGTTTCCGCTCGGGCGAGTTCGTGATGCTCGGCCTGCCTGGCGAAGACGGCGGCAAACCCGTCCTGCGGGCCTATTCGATCGCCAGCCCCTGCTGGGACGAACAGCTGGAATTCCTCTCCATCAAGG
>JALYPS010000348.1 GCA_030856285.1 Pseudomonadota bacterium | reverse complement strand
GCGTGAGACGGCCCTCCTCCTTCCCGGTGCTGGTTCAGGTGGCGGCGCTGGCGGTGCTGGCGGTGGTCATGTCCCAGGCCGTGGCCTTTGGCGTCGTGGTCCTCGCGCCGGAGCCGCGGCCCGCCGGCTTCAGCATCGGGGCTGCGGCCGACGCCCTGAAAGGCGAACCCGCCGAGACCGCTGACGGCCGGGCCCTGCGCCGTCGGATCGTCGACCAGCCGCCGGGGCCCGAGCTCGACATTGAGATGGACCCGATGGCGCTGGCGATCCGGGCCGGGCTGGCCCAGCGGATGGGGGTGGAGCCGGAGGCTGTCCGGGTGACCGTCGATCACGGTCTTCGCCGCAAGCGCGCGCCCGGACCCGGTGAGGACGGGCCGTCCGAAGAGAGGATGGATTTCGTCCTTGTCCGCCCCGAAGGCGCCCCGAAAGAGGCTCCGCGGGATGCGTCGAGCGCGGCATCCCGTTCTGCGCCCCGCATTGTAATTCCGGCGCCCCCAGCATCGCCCGACCAGACAGTGGTCGTGCGTGGCGGCTCCGACATCCATGCCCATCTGCGCATGCGACACCCGGGGCCGGCCGGCTCGGAAGGCGGCGCCTTCGTCATCGACCGCGAGACACATCAGTTCACCGTCCGGGCCGACAGGCTGACCTTCGCGCCGTTCGCGGCCTCGGTGCGCCAGCCGGACGGGCGCTGGGCCACGGTCGAGCCGCCGCGCGGCCTGTTGTCGCCGTGGCAGCACCGCATCCTGATGGCGCTGGGCATCTCCATGCTGCTGCTGGCACCGCTGGTGTGGTGGATGGCGCGCCGTCTGACCCGGCCGATCCGTGTCTTCGCCGACGCCGCCGAACGGCTGGGGGCCGATCCCGAGGCCGAACCGCTGACCCCCTCAGGCCCGAGCGAGGTGCGCACCGCCATCCACGCCTTCAACGACATGCAGGCGTCCCTGCGCGACCATATGCGTCGCCGGACCCAGACCGTCGCCGCTATCGCCCACGACCTGCGCACCCCCCTGACCCGCCTGCGCTTCAGGGCCGAACAGGCGCCCGACACCGTGCGCGACCGCATGGCCGCCGACATCGAGGAGATGGACGCCCTGATCGCCCAGGCCATGGCCTATGTGCGGGGCGAGGCGACGCCCGAACGCCGCGAAGCCTTTGATCTGGACGCCCTGGCCGCTGATTGCGCGGGCGGGTTTTCCGAGACCGGCGGCGCTGTGACCTTCGACGGCGGCGGCGAGCTGCCGGTCGAGGCCGACCCGGCCGCCCTGCGCCGGGCTCTCGGCAATCTGATCGCCAACGCCGTCAAATACGGCGGCGCGGCCCGGGTGAAGGCCTTTGCGCAGGATGGCAGGGCCGTGGTTCTGATCGAGGACGACGGACCCGGGCTGTCCGAGGACGATCTCGAGGCGGTGTTCGAACCGTTCCATCGCGCCGAGCGCTCGCGCAGCCGCGAGACCGGGGGGGCAGGCCTTGGCCTGACCGTCGCCCGTCAGGCGGCGCGCGCCCACGGCGGCGACGTGACCCTTTCCAACCGGAGCGAAGGCGGCCTGGTCGCCCGGCTCCACCTTCCATTGGCCCAGTCCACGGAGACGCCCTGATGCGCGCCGTTATCCTCGCCGCCGCCCTGCTCACGGCCGCACCCACCCTCGTTCAAGCCCAGCCCGCGCCAGCTCCAGCCGCCGCCGCCCAGCCGTCACCGCGCGAGACGGTCGCAGCGGTCGCCGGTCGCATCCGCGATCTCTATTTCGACCCCGCCGCCGGCGATCGCATCGCCGACGCCCTGGAGGCCGAGGCCGCCGCGGGGGCCTTTGACGGCCTGACGGACCAGCGTGACCTGGCCGCAGCCCTGAGCCGCCGCCTGCGTCCGCTCGACGCCCATTTCAACGTCGCCTGGGATCCCAACGCCCCGGCCGGTCCCGCCCCGACCATGCGGCGGCCCCCACCACCCGGCGTGGCGCCTGCTGGCGGCGAGCCGATCCGCCGGCTGGCCCGGCCCGCAAATCCGGGCGAGGTGCGCGGCCATTTCGGCTTCCGCAAGGTCGAGGTCCTGCCCGGCAATGTCGGCTACATCGACCTGCGCCAGTTCTCGAACATCGACTTCGACAATCCGGCCGATCCGGCCCGCCGCGCCGCCGATTCCGCCCTCGCCTTCGTGGCCGACGCTGATGCGGTGATCTTCGACCTGCGCGACAACGGCGGCGGCGCGCCGTCGATGGTCGGCTATCTCACCAGCGCCTTCACCCCGGCGAACGCGCCGATCTACAACGTCTTCCACAGCCGCGAGGGCACGGAGAGCGAGGCTCCGGCCGTGTTCCATCCCAATCCGAGGCTGGAGGTTCCGGTCTATGTCCTGATCAGCGGTCGCACCGGCTCGGCGGGCGAGGCCTTCCCCTACACCCTGCAGGGCGCGCGCCGCGCGACGATCGTCGGCGAGGCCTCGGGCGGCGCCGCCAATCCCGGCGGCATGGTCCCGGTCGGCGGCGGCTTCGCCGTCTTCGTCTCGCAGGGTTCGCCGCGCAATCCGAACACCGGCCGAAACTGGGAAGGGACGGGTGTCATCCCGGATGTGGCCGTGCCGTGGGATCAGGCCCTGACCCGCGCCCACACCCTGGCGCTGGAAGGCATCGTCGCCGCCGACAGCCGCCGCACCGACGCCGTCTGGGCGATGGAGGCCCTGAACGCGACCGCGCAGCCCGACGACCTGTCGGCCTACGCCGGCGCCTATGGCGAGCAGCAGGTGTCCGTGGTGGCCGACAAGCTGCAGGTCGTCCGCGGCCGCCGCCCGCCCGTGGTGCTGTCCGCCCTCGGCCCGGACCTGTTCACCGTCGTCGGCGATCCCACCCGACGGGTGCAGTTCACCCGCGACGAGGCTGGCCGGGTCACGACCATGGACTCCCTCGGCCTCGGAGGTCCCGGCCCGCGCGCGCGCCGCAGCGACTGACCGAAAGCGTTACAGTTCATCACGCCTTGTTACGGGCGCGGGGTTGATCCTCGCGCCCGCCGGCTTCATTGAAGCGCCGACATTCAGCCCGCTTCTTCGGAGACCGCCCCATGACCGTCCGCGTCGCCATCAATGGTTTCGGCCGCATCGGCCGCCTCGTCCTGCGCTCGATCGTCGAGCACGGCCGTCGCGACATCGAGGTGGTGGCGATAAACGATCTGGGCCCGGTCGAGACCAACGCCCACCTGCTGCGCTACGATTCGGTGCACGGCCGGTTCCCGGGCACCGTCGAGACCGGCGCGGACTGGATCGACGTGGGCCTCGGCAAGATCAAGGTCACGGCGGAACGCGATCCGTCGAAGCTCCCGCACAAGGAGCTCAACGTCGACATCGCCTTCGAATGCACCGGCCTGTTCACGACGAAGGAAAAGGCCTCGGCCCACCTGGCCGCCGGCGCCAGGCGCGTGCTGGTCTCGGCCCCCTGCGACGGCGCCGACAAGACCATCGTCTACAAGGTCAACCATGACGTCCTGACCGCCGACGACATCATCGTCTCCAACGGCTCCTGCACCACCAACGCCCTGGCCCCGGTGGCCAAGGTGTTGCATGACCTGTTCGGCATCGAGCGCGGCTATATGACCACCATCCACGCCTACACCGGCGACCAGCCGACGCTGGATACGATGCACAAGGACCTCTATCGCGGCCGCGCCGCCGGCCTGTCGATGATCCCGACCTCGACCGGCGCCGCCAAGGCCCTCGGCCTGGTCCTGCCGGCCCTGAAGGGCAAGCTGGACGGCTCCTCGATCCGCGTCCCGACCCCGAACGTCTCGGTCGTCGACCTCAAGGTCGTGGCCGGCCGTGAGGTCACCGTGGACGAAATCAACGCCGCCCTCCAAGCCGCTGCGGACGGCCCGATGAAGGGCGTGCTGGCCGTGACGGACGAGCCGCTGGTCTCGACCGACCTGAACCACATCGCCGCCTCCTCCACCGCCGCCCTGCCCCAGACCCAGGTCGTCGACGGCAAGCTGGCCCGGGTGCTGACCTGGTATGACAATGAGTGGGGCTTCGCGACGCGGATGGCCGACACGGCGCTGGTGATGAGCAAGCTGATCTGACGTGGAGGGCTTCGTGAGAAGATTGACCTTGCTTAGCTCGCTTCTTGCGACTTTGGCATTGCCGGGCTGTACGCTGAGTGCCCGGCCCAGCCCGGTAGACCTGATCATGATGCGGGCAGCCGGACCGACGGTGTTCGGGGCGACAGAGCCCAACCGCCACTCCCGACTGTTCTCGGTCGAGGCGACTGATGCCAATGCGGCTTTGAGTGACTGCAGACGAAATGACTGGGTTCAGACCGGCGAACGGCTGCAGCCGGATTTCACCAGCGGATCCGGCCGAACCCTCGACTTCGCCTGTAGGACCGCCAAGGCAACCATCCTAGCCGAGGTCCTGATCGATCCGTGGCAGGGGATGGACGGTGTGGCCTTCGCAGCCTGCCGTCCTCAAGACTGTACGTCGCCCGAGGCCGCCTTTCGGCACAACTTCCGAGAGTGACTAAGAGCTCATGACCTTCCGCACCCTCGACGACGCTCCCTCCCTCGCCGGCAAGACCGCCCTCGTCCGCGTGGATTTCAACGTCCCGATGGAGGGCGGAAAGGTCACCGAGGACACCCGCCTGCGCGTCGCCCTGCCGACGATCAACAAGCTGCGCGACGCCGGAGCCAAGGTCGCCCTGCTGGCCCATTTCGACCGCCCCAAGGGCAAGGTCGTACCGTCGATGAGCCTGCAGCCGGTGGTCGACGATCTCGAACAACTTCTCGGCGCCCCGGTCCGGTTCGCGACGGACTGCGTGGGCGATGAGGCGAAGGCGATGATCGCCGACATCGACATCGGCGGCGTGGTCCTGCTTGAGAACGTCCGCTTTCACGCGGGCGAAGAGGCCAACGACCCTGCCT
>JALYPS010000330.1 GCA_030856285.1 Pseudomonadota bacterium | reverse complement strand
GGTTCAGGCTGAAATCAGCGCCCGCCGGGCGTCGGGCCAGCCTCTGGTTCCGTGACCGCCGCTGCCGGATTGAGCGCCGCGGTCGCTTCCAGAAACGTTCCCGGCTTCATCGACGGCTCGGCGGCCGTCTGCAGTCCGGCCACCCGGGCCAGATCCGCGATGAAGGTGATGCAGTTGCGTCGCCGCAGGTCATACATCCAGCCTTCAGGCGTGTTCCACCAGTCGGCCCGGGCCCGCACCGCCCGATAGTCGGCGTCGCTGACCACCAGTCTCAGATAGGCTTGGCCCTCCCCGACATACCGGGGGTTCGGCAGCTCGACCACGCCGTCGCCACGCGCGAAGAGCAGGTGCGGCCCGGGATTGCGGGCGGTGAACCCCGCCGCCCAGTCCACGGCCTCGCCCGTCTCGTCCAGCGTGCCCGTGGCCTGCACAAAGGCGTGGGGGAAGAGCAGATTCCCGTCCCGCACCCTCGCCCCGGGATGGGCGTAGAAGGTCAGGGTCACCTCGGCCCACGCCGATCCCGCGATCAGGGCCAGCAGCAGCCCCAGCAATCCGGCTCGCCTCATAATCTGGATCATCCTTCAGGCTCCGCCATCCGCCCACCTATCGCCCGGCGACCGGGCGTTGCAAAGTCCCGACGCATCGCCCGGCGATGTATCGCATCAGAAGGCCGCGTGTGACCGACAAGGTTCCAGACCCGCCGACCGTTTCCTCCGCCGACTGGTGGCGGGGCGCCGTCATCTATCAGGTCTATCCGCGCAGCTTCGCCGACACGAACGGCGACGGCGTCGGCGATCTGGCGGGGATCACGGAGCATCTCGACCACATCGCCTCCCTCGGCGTCGACGCCGTCTGGCTCAGCCCCTTCTTCACCTCCCCGATGAAGGATTTCGGCTATGACGTCGCCGACTATTGCGACGTCGATCCGGTCTTCGGGACCCTGGCCGATTTCGACCGCCTGATCGCCCGCGCCCATTCCCTCGGTCTGAAGATCATCACCGACCTGGTCCTGGCCCACACCTCGGACCAGCACGCATGGTTCAGGGAGAGCCGCCTGTCCCGCACCGGCGCCAGGGCCGACTGGTACGTCTGGGCCGAAGCGAAACCCGACGGTTCCCCACCCAACAACTGGCAGTCCGTCTTCGCCGGCCCCGCCTGGACCTGGGACGCCCGGCGCGGCCAGTACTACATGCACAATTTCCTCGCGGAGCAGCCGCAGCTGAACCTGCACAACATCGAGGTTCAGGACGCCCTGCTGGACGCCGCCCGCTTCTGGCTTGACCGGGGCGTCGACGGCTTCCGCTTCGACGCCATCAATTTCGCGATGCATGACCCGCGGCTCCGCGACAATCCGCCGGCGCCCTCCGGGGGCAAACGCACCCGGCCGTTCGATTTCCAGTCCAAGGTCCACAACCAGTCCCAGCCGCAGATCCCCGCCTTCCTCGCCCGCGTCCGCGCCCTGATGGACCTCTACCCCGGCCGCTTCAGCGTCGCCGAGGTCGTCGGCGAGACCGCCGAGCCCGAGATGCAGGCCTTCACCGCCGACGACCGCCACCTGAACAGCGCCTACGGCTTCGCCTATCTGTACGCCGACGTGCTGACGCCCGATCTCGTGCGCCGCGCCAATGCCGCCTGGGACGGGGGTCGGGGCCAGGGCTGGCCCTCCTGGGCCTTCTCCAACCACGACGCTCCGCGCGCCGTCTCGCGCTGGAGCGAGGGCCGCGACGCCGACGGCTTCGCCCGCATGGCCATGCTTCTGCTGATGAGCCTTCGCGGCAATGTCTTCGTCTACCAGGGCGAGGAGCTGGGTCTGCCGCAAGGCGAAGTCCCCTTCGACCGGCTGGTCGATCCCGAGGCCATCGCCAACTGGCCCGAAACCCTCGGCCGCGACGGCGCCCGCACCCCCATGCCGTGGCGGGCCGATGCACCGCACGCCGGCTTCTCCACTGTCGAGCCGTGGCTGCCGGTCGATACCCGCCATCCGCCGCTGGCCGTCGATGGTCAGGACGCCGATCCGACCTCCATGCTGACTCTGACCCGCCGCCTGATCGCGCTGCGCAAAAGCGAGCCGGCGTTGCACCTCGGATCCCTGCGCTTCCTCGACGCCCCCGAGCCGCTCCTCGCCTTCGAGCGCGCCGGCGGCGGGGACGTCCTGACCTGCGTCTTCAACCTCGGCCACGAGACCGTCGCCTGGACGCCGGACGGCCGTTCCACCCCGGTCGAATCGGTCAATGTCGACGCCGCCGCGACCGGCGAACTGCCGCCCCTGTCCGGCCTGATCGCGCGACGGCTTTCGATATGAGGTGGCGGAGCCGCCCGCCCGGCGCTATCGCAAATCCATGACCTCCAAGGGCCCTGTTCTCGTCACCGGTTCGGCCGGGTTCATCGGCTTCCACACCGCGCGCCGTCTGTTGGCGCGGGGCGAGGCAGTGATAGGCGTCGACAACCTCAACAACTACTACGACCCGGCCCTGAAACAGGCGCGGCTCGACCTCCTGCTGACCCA
>JALYPS010000311.1 GCA_030856285.1 Pseudomonadota bacterium | reverse complement strand
GGGAAACACCCATTTGGCGGCCATGAAGACGTGGCCGGGCGCGCGACGGCCCATCAGCACCTCGGCCTCGCCCTTGCGGACGCGGGTGAGAATGAGGGTCGCGGCGGCCTTCGGCGTCTGGCGCCCGCCGACGCGGGGCGCGTCGGTCAAGTCCTGCGCGGAGTCGAAGGGCGGATTCACCGCCGCTTGCCTTTGCGGACCCCCTTCAGCCCACCCGACGGCCGTCCGCCCTTCGGCGGCTTGGGACCACCCGGCCGGTTGCCGCCGCGCCTGGGGAAGTCGCCGCCGCCGGGACCGCGGCCGCGCACGCCCAGACGGGCGGCGGGTGCGTTCGGATCGCGCGGGGCAGGCTCTGACAGCATTTCGAACACCAGACCGCCGGTGATGGGGGTGGCCTCCTTCAGCTTGACCTCGACCGTGCGGCCCAGGGTCCAGCGCTGGCCCGAGCGTTCGCCGATCAGGGCGTGCTGCTTCTCATCGTGGTGGAAATATTCGCCACCCAGCGAGGACACCGGAACCAGCCCGTCGGCGCCCGTCTCATTCAGCCGGATGAACAGGCCGAAGCGGGTCACACCCGTGATGCGGCCGGGGAAGGTCGCCCCGATCCGCTCCTGCAGGAAGGCGGCCATGTAGCGGTCCATGGCGGCGCGTTCGGCGGCCATGGAGCGGCGCTCGGTCATGGTCACCTGTTCGGCGATGGCGGGCAGTTCCGAAACCTCGCGGTCGGTCAGCCCGTCTTTTCCGAGCCCCAGCGCCCGGATCAGGCCGCGGTGGACGATCAGGTCGGAATAGCGCCGGATCGGCGAGGTGAAGTGGGCGTAGCGGTCGAGGTTGAGGCCGAAGTGGCCGACGTTCTCGGCTGAATAGATGGCCTGCATCTGGCTGCGCAGAACCACCTCGTTGACGACCTCGGCGTGGTCGCCGCCGCGCGTCTCGTCCAGCAGCTTGTTGAAACGTTTGGTGGTGGCCGGCTCGCCCTTGGTCCAGGGCTTGCCGATGGTTTGGAGGAAGTCGCCGAGGTTGAACAGCTTCTCCTGACTGGGGGCGTCGTGGACGCGGTACAGCAGGGGCGTCCTCTTCTGCTCCAGCGTCTCGGCAGCGCAGACGTTGGCCTGGATCATCATCTCCTCGATCAGCCGGTGGGCCTCGAGGCTGACGCGGGGCTCGATCGAGATGATCTGGCCCTGATCGTTCATGCGGATGCGGCGTTCCGGGCTTTCGATGGCCAGAGGGCTGCGCTTGAGCCGGCCTTTCAGCATGGTTCGGTAGGCGTTCCACAGCGGGTCGAGGATGGCCGCCATGATCGGGCCGGTCGCATCGTCGGTCTGGCCGTCGATGGCGGCTTGGGCCTGTTCGTAGCTGAGCTTGGCGTGCGACCGCATGAGGCCGCGCACGAACTTGTGGCCCGTCTTGCGGCCCTCCTTGTCGAAGACCATTCGCACAGCCAGGCAGGCGCGGTTCTCGCCCTCCTTGAGGCTGCACAGGCCGTTGGACAGGCGTTCGGGCAGCATCGGCTCGACGCGGTCCGGGAAGTAGGTGGAGTTGCCCTTCTCGCGGGCCTCGCGGTCGAGGTTGGTGTTGGGGCGGACGTAGGCGGCGACGTCGGCGATGGCGACCCAGACGATCCAGCCGTCGGGGTTCTTCGGGTCCTCGTCGCGCATGGCGTAGACGGCGTCGTCGTGGTCGCGGGCGTCGGCGGGGTCGATGGTGATCAGCGGCAGGTCGCGCAGGTCCTCGCGGCCCTTGAGCGACGGCAGTTCCTGATCCTCGGCCTCCTTCTCGACGGCTTCCGAGAAGCCCATCGGGACGTTGTGGGCGGCGATGGCGATCAGGGAGGCGGCGCGGGCGTCGCCCTCGTGGCCGATCTTTTCGAGGATCTTGCCGCGTTTGGGCCCGTAGCGCTGGTCGCCCTTTTCGATGGCGGCCAGCACCAGATCGCCGTCGCGCAGGCCCTCGGCCTGGGCGTGGGGAACGATCAGCACGTCCTTGGAGCGGCGGTCGACCGGTTCGACCCGGACTTCCTTGTTGGACTTGCGGATGACGCCCAGCACCTTGTTGGCGCCGGCGTCCAGCTTCTTGATCAGTCGGGCTTCCCAGCCGTCCTCGCCGCGGGCGAACTTGACCAGGACGCGGTCGCCCATGCCGGGGGCGGGGCCGGTCTTGCCGCCGTTGTCGGGGAT
>JALYPS010000292.1 GCA_030856285.1 Pseudomonadota bacterium | reverse complement strand
ACGGGCCGATCTTGCAACCGATGGGGTTGCGGATGCCGCGGAAGAACTCCACGTGCGCTCCGTCGAGCTGGCGGGTCCGCTCGCCGATCCACACCATGTGGGCCGAGGTGTCGAACCATTCGCCGGTGCCGCCGTCCAGACGCGTCAGCGCGCTCTCCAGATTCAGCAGCAGGGCCTCATGGCTGGTGAAGACCTCGACCCGGCTCAGGTCCGGATGGGTCTCGGGCGTGACGCCGACGGCCTCCATGAAGGCCAGGGCCTCGGTGATCTTGTCGGCCAGCTCCCGGTATTTGTGGCCATAGGCGCTGTCGGCGGCGAACCCCATGGTCCAGCGGTGGATATTGTACAGGTCAGCGTAGCCGCCGCCGGCGAAGGCGCGCAGCAGGTTCAGGGTCGAGGCCGACTGGTTGTAGGCCTTCAGCAGGCGCTGGGGATCGGGCACGCGCTCTTCCGCCGTGAAGGCCATGCCGTTGATAATGTCGCCGCGATAGCTGGGCAGGGTCTGGTCGCCGATGGTCTCCAGCGAAGAGGAGCGCGGCTTGGCGAACTGGCCGGCGATACGGCCGACCTTCACCACCGGTTTGCGGCCTGCGAACGTCAGGACCACCGCCATCTGCAGGATCAGGCGGAAGGTGTCGCGGATATTGTCGGTCGAGAACTCCTTGAAGCTTTCGGCGCAGTCGCCGCCCTGCAGCAGGAAGGCGTTGCCCGCCTCGACCTGGGCCAGCTTGGCCTTCAGCCGCCGTGCCTCGCCGGCGAACACCAACGGCGGAAGGGCGCGCAGTTCGCCCTCAACGCGTCCGAGGGCGGCCATGTCCGGATAGTCCGTCGGCATCTGCACGACGGGTTTTTGTCTCCAGCTATCGGGGGTCCAGCGCATACTCATCCCGGCAAGATAGGCGGATGGCCGCCCCGGGACAATGAACGCGGTGTCGCGTTTGTCAGCCCGCCGACATATTTCCGGCCTGCTGCTTCTCTTTCAGAGTCACCAGTTCCTCGGCCATGGTCGGGTGGACGGCGCAGGTGGCGTCCCATTGCGCCTTGGTCAGACCGGCCTTCACGGCGATGGCGGCCAGCTGGATCATCTCCGGCGCCTCGGGCCCGACAATGTGGACCCCGACCACTTTCTGGCTCTGCCCGTCGACGACCAGCTTCATCAGGACCCGTTCGTCCGAGCCGGCGAACGCGTATTTCATCGGCCGGAACCGGGTCAGATAGACATCGACCTCGCCCGGGCAGCTGTGTCGCGCCTCGCTCTCGGTCAGACCCACGGTGCCGACGGGCGGCTGGCTGAACACGGCGCTGGCGACGGCCTCGTAGTCAAAGGCCTGCGGGTTGTCGCGATAGACCGTCTCATGGAAAGCCACCGCCTCGCGGATCGCGACCGGCGTCAGGTTCATCCGGTCGGTGACGTCGCCGATGGCCCAGATGTTGTCCGCCGTCGTCTTTGATAGCCGATCGACCTTGATCGCTCCGTCATCGTTCAGTTCGACGCCGGCGGTCTCCAGCCCCAGCGCCTTGACGTGCGGCACGCGGCCCGTGGCGAACATGACGACGTCGGACTCGATCTTCATCCCGTTCCCAAGCACGCTGAGCAGACCGGCGTCTGTCTTCTCGATGGCCTCGTGCTGGCAGCCGAGGATGACCTTGATACCCCGCTTCTCGATCTCGCCGGCCAGATGGGCGCGCACGTCATCGTCGAAGCCGCGAAGGATGTTGGGGCCACGATAGATCAGGGTGGTTTCCACCCCGAGGCCCGCGAAAATGCCCGCGAACTCAACCGCGATGTAGCCGCCGCCGGCGATCAGGATGCGCTTCGGCAGTTCCGGAAGGTGAAAGGCCTCTTCCGAGGTGATGGCGTGTTCGACTCCGGGCAGACCCTCGGGGACCCAGGGGCGGCCGCCCGTAGCGATCAGGATCCGCTCGGCCGTGATGGTCTGGTCCTTGCCGAGAATTTCGACGGTGTGAGCGTCCTTCAGCACTGCGCGCCCGTGGATCAGATCGACACCCGCCTTGCCCAGATTGGCGACATAGATGCCCGACAGTCGCGCGATCTCGACGTCCTTGGCCTGGATGAATTTCGGCCAGTCGAAGCTGGCCTCGACGGTCCAGCCATAGCCTTCAGCGGTATTGAATTGGTGGGCGAAGTCGCTGGCCATGACCATGAATTTCTTGGGCACGCACCCCCGGATTACGCAGGTGCCGCCCACCCGGTGCTCCTCGGCGATAGCCACGCGCTTGCCGCCGAGCGCCGTCAGCCGCGCCGCCCGCACGCCGCCCGAACCGGCGCCGATGACGAACAGGTCGTAGTCGTAGGTGTCAGGCACAGCGCATTTCCCGAATGGTCAGCCATGGCAGGTAGCCATCCCGCCCCCGACCAGCAAGCGCCCTCCGCGTGATTGCGGGAGAGGGTCAGAGCGTGTCCTGCGAACCTCGATCCAACTGCGACGCGCCGGCGCGGAGCGGTTTCGCGTTGACCGTGTCCATCCCGGGCGCCCTTAGTGACGCAAGAGTTTCAAATCAGGGCGGCAAGATGATCGAATTGTTCCTGGCGGGCGCGTTGCTCCTGTCCTCGCCCCAGACCCCCGCCCCACCTGTCAGCCAGGATCCGCTCCAGCTGGAAGACGTGGTCGTTTCCGGACGGACGCTGGACAGCCTGATCGAGGATTTCGTCGGGGAGGTCGCCGAGCCAAACCGGAACCGCGGTCTGGCGCGCTGGCACGACAGTATCTGCGTCGGCGTGGCCAATCTCGACGGTGAAATCGCCCAGTATCTGTCGGACCGGATTTCAACGGTCGCCACGGACATGGGACTGAGAGCTGGCGCTCCCGGCTGCACGCCGAACATCCTGGTCATCGCAACCGCCGACGCCGGGGGGTTGGCCAGACAGCTCACCGAAGAACGTCGGCGCGCCTTCCGCATGGGCGGAGCAGGCATGGATCGTGGCGGCTCCGCGCTGCGTGACTTCGTGGAAGCCGACCGGCCGGTGCGCTGGTGGCAGATGAGCATGCCTGTGGATTCCGAGACCGGAGACCCTGCGGTCCGCATTCCTGGCCGATGCACGGGTGACTGCATCGATGCGGCGGATATGGCCCCGCAAATCTACATCCACTCCGCTTCGCGCCTCAGCACCCAGATCGTCGACAACCTGATCCGGACCATCGTCATCGTCGATGTCGATGAGGTCGGCGGCCTGTCCGCCCTGCAACTGGCCGACTACATCGCCATGGTGTCGCTGGCTCAGATCGATCCGGATGCGGACACCAGCAACTACGCCTCGATCCTGAATGTATTCGAAGCGCCGGAGATCAGCGACAGCCTGACGGATTGGGACAAGGCCTATCTGGATGGCCTCTATGCCGCCGAGCGCAACCATGTGGGTGAACGGGCTGACCGCAGCGAGATCGCCGACTCAATCCGCCGTTCCCATGACCGGCTGCGTGAGGAAGAGGTCGCTGAAGAACCCGTCGCCGACTAGGCGGCGGTGGCTCAGGGGGCCAGCACATCCACTCCGTCATCCGTGCCGATGATCGCCTCGTCCGCAAGGTCGAGGAACAGGCCATGCTCAACCACGCCGGTGATCAGCTTCAGGTCGTCTGCCAGCCGCACGGGGTCGTGGATCGCAACGCATTTCGCGTCATAGATCAGATTGCCCCCGTCGGTGCGCACCAGCCCCCGCTCGGCCGTCCGCACCCGCGCCGGCATAGCGATTTCATGGTCGGCCAGCACATCGGCGATGCGGTTGGCGGTGGTCTTGTGGCCGAAGGCGATCACCTCGATCGGCAGGGCGAAGGCGCCCAGCACCGGCACGACCTTGGCCTTGTCGGCGATGACGAGACACCGCGCCGACGCCTCCCACACCAGCTTTTCGCGCAGCAGCGCCGCGCCGCCGCCCTTGATCAGGGCCAGTCCCGGCCCGACCTCGTCGGCGCCGTCGACGGTGAGGTCTATGCGCGGCGTGTCCTCCAGCGTCGACAACGTCAGGCCCAGTTCACGCGCCAGCTCGGCTGTCGCTTCCGACGTCGGCACGCAGCGCAGACCGTCCAGCCCGCGCGCCGCCAGCGCCTTGACGAACCAGGCGGCGGTCGAACCGGTGCCGAGGCCGACAACCATCCCGGCTTCAACGCGAAGGGCGGCGGCTTCGCCGGCCCGGCGTTTCTGATCGTCAGTGCTCATTCAGCAGATTCCTGTAGGCGGCGGAGTGATCGCCGCCGTGATTGTCCATCCCGCTCCGCGTTAGACAGCCCTTGGGCGCAACATAGCTGTCAATGCGGCGCTCAGGCTCCTCCCGCCACTGAATGTTGAAGGCCGTTAGCTTGGGAAAGAAATACAGGGTGGAGTACGGCAACCGATCGTGAATCCACCACGCCAGCGCACGCCAGTCCCCTCCGCCCCCGCAGTAGTCGGCGATACGAGGGACTACGATACAGGCCGTCGCTCCCATGCGACCGGAGGCGTCATGCCGGTCCCAGATATGTGAGGCGTAGTTTGCTTCGTTCCGCGCACAACTGGCTCCGAGTTCGTTGCCGCGTGCGTTGACTGCACTGGACCGATAGGCGGAACGAACTGCGATGCGGCCAAATTGCTCCTGTATCGGTTCCAGCAAGTCCAGGCACAGATGCCTCCCCGCACGCAGCGCGAGATCGGGATCGTCAGGGGCATTCGACATGCCCTCAGTGGCGGCGATCTCGCTGTAGAGGAAGTCGCGCATAAAAAAGTTGGGCGAAAGACGCTCGCGACCAAACTCTTCGAGCTGGGCGCGAGAGCGGATCGGCTTCATTTCGCCTTCGCCGCCTTCTTCGCCCGCATGGTTTCCATGAACCGCGCCGCCCAGCCGGGCAGCGTCTCCTGCTTTCCACGCGCCAGAGCCAGATCGCCAGGAGCTACGTCCCTGGTGACCACGGACCCCGATCCCACCATCGCGCCTGCCCCGATGGTCACCGGCGCCACCAGCGAACTGTTCGAGCCGACGAAGGCCCCTGCGCCCACTGTGGTGCGGTGTTTGAAGAAGCCGTCGTAGTTGCAGAAGATCGTGCCCGCGCCGATGTTGGCCTTCGCTCCAACCACGCCGTCGCCCAGATAGGCGAGGTGGTTGGCCTTGGCTCCTGCGTCCATGCGCACGTTCTTGACCTCGACGAAATTGCCGACCCTGACCCCCTCGCCAAGATCGGCGCCGGGCCGCAGCCGGGCGTAGGGTCCCACCTCGGCTCCGGCGGCCACGGTCGCCCCCTCGATATGGCTGAAGCTGCGGATGCGCGCGCCGCCGGCGATCTTCGCGCCCGGCCCGAATACGACATAGGGCTCGATCGTCGCCCCGCCGCCTACCTCGGTGTCGAACGAGAAATGCACCGTCCCGGGCGCGGGCATGGTCACCCCGGAGGCGAGGAAGGTCTCGCGCTGGACAGTCTGGAACAGGGCCTCGGCCACGGCCAGCTCGGCCTGGGCGTTGACCCCCATGACCGCATCCTCGCCAGCGAAGACTGCGCGTGTGGGTTCGCCGCGTCGGCGGGCCAGCTCGACCACGTCGGTCAGATAGTATTCGCCCTTGGCGTTGTCGTTTCGCACCTCCGCCAGCAGTTCGAACAGCAGGGCTGAGGGCGCGGCCATGACGCCTGAGTTGCAGGCCGTCAGCGCCAGCACCTCCGCCGACGCCTCCTTCGCTTCAGTGATGGCGGCGAGCGTTTCCCCGTCCATCACCAGCCGCCCGTATGCGCCCGGATCGCGCGCCTCGAACCCGATCACAGTGACGCCGTCCGCCGACGCGAACACCGGCTCGATATCGGCGGCCTTCAACAGCGGCACGTCGCCGTAGGTGACGACCACCTGACCCGTGAACCCGTTCAGCGCCGCCTCGGCGCAGCGCACGGCGTGGCCGGTGCCGATCGGCGGGTCCTGCACCGCGATCGCGGTCTCGCCCAGCCGCTTGACCACATGGGCGCGGACCTCGGGCGAATGGTCGCCGACCACCACGATGATCCGCTCGCAGCCCAGCGCCTCGGCCGCATCAATGGCGTGGTCCAGCATGGCGCGGCCGCCGACCGGGTGCAGCACCTTGGGCAGGGGCGACTTCATCCGCGTGCCCTGGCCGGCGGCGAGAATGATGGCTGCGCGAGGCGGGCGTGCACTGGTCATGAATCGGTCCGGCGGTTAGTCGTCGCCAGCGGTCTAGCCCATCCCGGCGACCGGCGGGAGATGCCGATGAGCTTGCGCGACCTTGAAGGCTGGACCATCGCCTTCGATCTGGACGGCACGCTCGTTGACTCCGCTCCGGACCTGATCGGCACGTTGAACCGTATGCTGGCGCCGCGCGGCTATCCGCCCGTGCCCCTGTCCTCCGCCCGCCATCTGGTCGGCCATGGCGCGCGCGCCCTGCTGCGCCACGGCTTCGCGGAGGCCGGCGCCGTCTGGGATGAGGTGGCCGAGCCTGAGCTGTTCGATAATTTCATCGACGACTATGTCGCCCATATCGCCGACGACAGCCGGGCCTTTGAAGGCGTGGTCGAGACCCTCGATCACCTCGAGGCGCGCGGCGCCCTCCTGTGTGTCGCGACCAACAAGCGCACCGACCTGGCCGTGGCCCTGATCGACGCCCTCGGCCTCACACGGCATTTCGTGGTGGTCGCCGGCCCTGACAGGGTCAGCGCCCGCAAGCCGGACGGCGCCCATGTGCGCGAGGCGGTCCAGCTGGCGGGCGGCGATCCGGCCCGGGCGATCATGGTCGGCGACGCCACCACCGACACCGGCAGCGCCCGTGCGGCGGGCGTGCCCTGCGTGGTGGCCGGCTTCGGCTACAATGACGCCCCCCTCGCAGAACTGGGCGGCGACATCGTCATCGACCGCTTCCCCGACCTGATCGGGGCCGTCGAGACGCTGCACCGGACGGCCACGCTGGCCTCGGAGGCCGCCGCCATCTGACGGCTTGCCAGCCCCGGGCGACCGGGCTATGTCCCCGCCTCCTGAATCGGCCGGATGCGTAGCTCAGCGGGAGAGCACCTCGTTCACACCGAGGGGGTCACAGGTTCAATCCCTGTCGCATCCACCATTTCCGCCCCCCATCGCGCGGGGCGCCGGTTCGGACCCCTCAAGACCTCTGAACCGTTCCCGCCGGCGTCGCGCTGGCCGCGCCGGTGAAGCGCCAGCCGCCGGGCGGCAGCATATTGGCCAGGAAGGACGCGCGCCGGCCACGCAGGACCACGCGCAGCGCCGGGCCTCCGGCCCCCTCGACCAGACGGTAGTC
>JALYPS010000278.1 GCA_030856285.1 Pseudomonadota bacterium | reverse complement strand
GGGCAGCGCCGCCTTCCGGCCGATGGGCCCGGACGAGCTGGCCCCCTATGCCCCGGTGATGACCCGCGCGCCGGTCGCCGGCATCCGCTTCTCGGGCACGGCCCAAGTCAGCGAGCCGCAGGCCGCCCGCGACGCCCTGATGGCCGCGTTTGCGGCGCAGGGCGGAGAGGTGGTGCCCGCCCGCGTCGCGAGACTGTCCAGCGGCGATCGCGTGATCGCTCATCTCGACGGCGGCGGACTGCGCGAGGCCGAGGGCGCTCTGGTCGCGGCGGGGGCTTGGGCGGGGCGGCTGATGCGCGGCGTCGGCGTCGAGGCCCCGGTGATCGGCGAGCGCGGCTATTCGGTGCAGAGCGGCGACCACGACTGGGCCGAGCCCCTGCCGCCGACGGTGTTCGAGGAGCAGTCGATGGTGGTGTCCCGCTTCACCAGCGGCTTGCGCGCCTCCAGTTTTGTCGAGTTCGGCTCGCCCGATGCGCCCGGCGATCCGCGCAAATGGCGCGTGCTGGAGCGACGACTATCCGCCCTCGGTATCCGCTTCTCGCCCGAACCGGATCGCTGGGTCGGACCTCGGCCGACCCTCCCTGACTACCTGCCCGCCATCGGCCGTCTGGAGCGCGATCCGCGAATTCTCTACGCCTTCGGCCACCAGCACCTCGGCCTGACCATGGCGGCGATCACCGCGGAGTTGACGGCGTCGCTGGCCCAAGGCGTGGAGCCCGCGATCGACCTCGGACCCTTTCGGATCGAACGGTTCAGTCGAGGTTGATGGAGGGGACGCCGCTCCATCTCATCCTGATCCCCTCTCGGCCCGGTCCAGCATCCCCTCGAGGGTGGTCAGCTCGTCTGCTTCCTTCGCCGGCTTGTCCCAGCGGATCCGGCTGATCCGGGGAAAGCGCATGGCGACGCCCGACTTGTGGCGTTTCGACCGTTGCAGCCCCTCGAACGCCAGCTCCAGCACCAGGCCGAATTCGCGGCTCGCCTTCACCGACCGCACCGGGCCGAAGCGTTCGACCGTGTTGTCGCGCACGAATTTGTCGAGCTGCTTCAGCTCCTCGTGGGTGAAGCCGAAATAGGCCTTGCCCACCGGCGTCAGGGCGTGACTGCCGTCCACGTCCTCGGTCCAGACCCCGAAGGTGAAATCCGAGTAGTAGCTGGATCGTTTGCCGTGACCCCGCTGGGCGTACATCAGCACCGCATCGATCAGATGCGGGTCCTTCTTCCATTTGAACCATGGCCCCTTGGGCCGACCGGCTTCGTAGACGCTGTCGAGCCGCTTCAGCATCAGGCCTTCCGCCGCCTGAGGATCACCCTCCGGCGGCACGGCGCGCAGGGTGGCGAGAGCCTCCCATGACCCGAAGGGCTGGAGTGCCGACAGGTCGATCCGGTCAGACGCCAACGAGGCGACCAGAGCCTCCAGCTGCGCCCGCCGCTCCGAAAATGTCAGCTTGCGCAGATCGACGCCGTCGGCCGCCAGCAGGTCATAGGCGCGAATGCCCGCGGGATTGGCGGCCATCACCTTCGCATCCGTCGTCTTGCGGTTCAGCCTTTGCTGCAGGTCGCCGAATGACCCTACCCGTCCGTCGCGAAGCACCAGAAGCTCGCCGTCGATCACCCCTTCATGGGTCAGGGCCGCGAGCACGTCGGGAAATGTCGGGGAGATGTCCTCCCCGGTGCGGCTGTACAGGCGCTTCACTCCGCCCTCGCTGACGGCCTGCACCCGGATGCCATCCCATTTCCATTCCGCGGCGTAGGCGGCGGGGTCCAGCTTCGCCATCTCCGTCTCATCAATCGGCTGGGCCAGCATGACTGGCCGGAAACGGCCGTGCGCATCGGCGGAGGGACGCTCGGCCCGGCCGTCCAGCCAGGCCAGCAGATCGGCATAGGGCGGCGCCTGGGCGTGCCAGACCTCCTGGATGTCCGGCACCTCCACACCGCCGAAATCCGCTGCCGCCTGCCACGCCAGCCGGGCCGACACCCCGACGCGCAGACCTCCGGTCACCAGCTTCAGAAGGGCCCAGCGCGCGTCGGCGTCCAGCGCATCCAGCCAGCCTTCGAGCAGCCCCTGGACCTCGCCGCGTTTCGCCTGCGTCAGGGCGTCGATCACCTCGGACAGGTCCGGTTCGCGGTTGGCGCCATGACGGGCCGGCCAGATGAGGGCGACGGTCTCGGCGAGGTCGCCGACATAGTCATAGGACAGGCGGAACAGTTCCGGATCGACCCGCGCCTCGACGGCCCGGCGGATCATGGCGGGCTTGGCGGCGGTGAATGACAGGGCGCCCGTCAGGGCGGCGAGGGCCCAGCCCCGGTCGGGGTCCGGCGTGTCGGCCAGATGATCGCGGATCAGGCGGAGCTTGGCGTTCCGCGACGCCGTCAGCGACAGACGGTCCAGCAGGGCGGCGAAGGCGCGCATCAGTCGTCGTCCTCGTCCTCATAGCCCACCAGATGAAGCGCCCGCGCCTTGAGCCCGTTCAGCTCCGCCCAGCGGCGCAGGGCGTCATCGCGCCCGTGGGTGATCCAGACCTCTTGCGGCGACAGTTCGGTCAGGGTGTCGGTCAGTTCATCCCAGTCGGCGTGGTCCGACAGCACCAGGGGCAGCTCGACGCCGCGCTGCCGCGCTCGCGCCCGCACGCTCATCCAGCCGGAGGCGAAGGCCGTGACCGGATCGGGAAAGCGCCGGCTCCAGCGATCCGCCAGGGCTGACGGCGGGGCGATGATGATGCGCCCGGCGAAATCCGCCTTCGATCCCGTCGCCGGCGCCAGCGGGCCCAGCGCCACGCCGAAATGCTCGTAGAGCCGGTTCAGTCGCTCCAGTGCTCCGTGGACATAGATCGTCTCGTCATACCCGGCCTCGCGAAGCAGGCGGATCACTCGTTGCGCCTTGCCGAGGGCGTAGGCCCCCACCAGATGGGCGCGGTCGGGGAAGTGCTCAACGGAGCGCAGCAGCCGGGCGATCTCCTGCGTGTCCGGCGGATGGCGGAACACAGGCAGACCGAACGTCGCCTCGGTGATGAAGACATCGCTGGGCACGGGCTCGAACGGCGCGCAGGTCGGATCGCGACGGCGCTTGTAGTCGCCCGAAGCGGTGATGGTCAGACCGTCCTGGCGGACGGTCGCCTGCGCCGACCCCAGGACATGACCCGCCGGCGCCAGCGAAAGCTCGACGTCCCCGACCACGATCCGTTCGCCATAGGCCAGCGGTTGGGCGTGACCGGCGAAATCCTGGCCGTATCGTTCGCCCATGATGGCGAGGGTCTCGGGTGTCGCCAGCACGGCGCCGTGCCCCGCGCGCGCATGGTCGGCGTGACCATGGGTGATGACGGCCCGCTCGACGGGCCGCGGCGGATCGATGAAAAAAGCCCCGCCCGGACACCAGAGGCCGTCGGGCGTGGGTCGCAGGACCGAGTCGAAACGGCGTGAACTGGTGTCAGCGGGCAGTGGCATGAGGGTTCCGGAACGAGCTTGCAGAACCTTGAACGCCGCGACAATGCGAGGTTTCCTCCATCGTCTGGGCGCGAACTGAAACCGTGTGTCGGTCTGAGGCGCAGCTGTCAATAATAAGGTGCATTTACATATATCGTAAATCGTATTTATATGCGAACACATATATTTCTGCCGCAGCAATTTGCATTTGCAATGAGTGCGAACGAGGTTGCACGCGCTGCGTGAACCTGTTTGGACTGCTCAGCAGGGTGGGAGGCACAATCAATATGTCGGGCGGTAAGTCGGACGGACCGGGAGCAGCGGCGTCGGGCGCGTTGGAGCCCCTGACGGCCGGCCACCTGTTCTTCCTGCTGCATCATCTGGTCCGACAGCGCGAGAACGCTTTGGGTCGTGAACTGGCCAAGACGGGGCTGACGCTCAGCCAGTGGCAGGTCCTTGCCACCTTGCATCGGCTGGACAAGGCCACGATGGGCGAGGTCGCGGCCTTCTGCGCCACGGACCGCACGACCCTGACCCGGACCGTCGACCGCATGGTCGAGGATGGGCTGATCCAGCGTGATCGCGATCTTGTTGATCGCCGGCAGGTGCATCTGAACCTGACCGAAAAGGGGAGGGAGGTGTTCCAGTGCGCCCTGCTTGACGTTACCCGCTTCAACGACCGGGTCACGGGCGTGCTGAAAGCCGAGGAAATCGAGCGGCTGCAGCCGATGATCCGGAAGGTCCTGATTCGTGTCCTTGAGGACAAGGAGTGGGTGGATGACCTGATGGCCTTCCGTCGGCTGAAGGCCATGGGACCTGCGGCGTGAGCCGACCGGCCGATCCCGGGATCGATCCGGCTGTTGATTTCCTCGCCGACCTGCCCGAGCAGGTCGTCGATCTGCTCTATCAGGTGCACCGACGTCGCGAGGCCTCCCTGGCGGTGGCGCTTGAGGCCGCCGGGCTTCCACTCGCGATCTGGCGAATGTTGCTCGCGCTACAATGTATGCAGCCCTGCACCATGAACACGCTCGCCCGCTACACCACGGTGGAGCGAACGGCCTTGACGCGGGTTCTGGACCAGATGGTGAAACAGGACCTGGCGCTGCGCACCACGCCGCCCGAAGACCGCCGCCAGGTTCTGGTCACCCTGACGGGTCCGGGCCTGGAAGCGTTTGAGAAGGGCCGCCGGATCATAACCCGATGGAACAGAAAGGCGCTCGGAGGGATGTCCGCCGAGCGCCTTGAAACGCTGCGCGAGACCATCAACGAGTTCCTTCACAACATGATCCCGGATGAGGAACTCGCCGAAGACATCATCACCTTCAATCACCGTTCGAAAACCGGCGGGTGATCGAAGGCTGGAGAACCTTAAGCTCGTCGAGCCTGGGTTGGGTAACAGCCCTCCCGACGCCTAGCGCAGCGCCGCGTTGATCCTGTTTAGAGCCGCCGCTCCCGGGATCAGTTCGGCGTCGGACAGGGCGTTGAGCGGCTTGGCGACCGTCGCCAGAGCGTCATGCAGATCTTCGGAGGCGGGGTCGACAAAGAGCAGGCCGGTGACAATCTCGCCGACGGCCTGTCGTTCGTGCAGGTAGGCCATGGCCTTGACCCGATCTGTCGCGTCATAGTCCCGGGCGACCTTGCGCAGCATCAGGATCGACCCGTCGTGCTGGGCCACCTCGACCAGGGAACCGGGCGGGTAGGCGGCCGTCACAGGTGCGCGGCCGAGGATCACGTCGAGCCGGTTGACCGCCTCATTGTGCTCGCGGACCCAGTCGAAACTCTTGGTCGATCCCTTGTGATTGTTGAACGCCACGCAGGGGCTGAGCACGTCGATGAAGGCAGCCCCCTTGTGCGTAAGGGCCGCCTTGATCAGGGGCACCAGCTGGTCCTTGTCGCCGGAGAAGCTGCGACCGACGAAGGTGGCGCCCAGCTGCAGGGCCATGGCGACCAGGTCGATGCCGCTGTCGGAATTGACCGCGCCCTTCTTGGACTTGCTGCCCTTGTCGGCAGTCGCCGAGAACTGGCCCTTGGTCAGGCCGTACACCCCGTTGTTCTCAACGATATAGGCCATGTTGACCCCCCGCCGCATGGCGTGGGCGAACTGGCCCAGACCGATCGAGGCGCTGTCGCCGTCGCCGGAGACTCCCAGATAGATCAGCTCGCGATTGGCCAGATTGGCGCCGGTCAGCACCGACGGCATCCGTCCGTGCACCGTGTTGAAGCCGTGGCTGGCGCTGAGGAAATAGTCCGGCGTCTTGGACGAACAGCCGATGCCCGACAGCTTGGCCAGACGATGGGGCTCCAGGTCGATCTCGAAACAGGCCTGGACGATGGCGGCGCTGATCGAGTCGTGGCCGCAGCCGGCGCACAGCGTCGAGACCCGGCCCTCGTAGTCGCGGCGGGTGAAGCCGAGCTTGTTGGTCGGCAGGGAAGGGTGATGGAACTGCGGTTTGATGATGTAGGTCATTGCGCCATCTCCCCGGCCGCATTGGCGCCGACCGCGCCCATCCCCCGGGCCAGTTCGGCCTGGATGAACCGGGCGGTGATCGGCGAGCCATCGTAGTTGAGCACCTTGACCAGCCGGGCCGGGTCGACCCCGCCCTCGTTGATCAGCAGGGTGCGAAGCTGGGCGTCGCGGTTCTGCTCGACCACGAAGACCAATTCGTGATGGGCGACAAAATCGAAGACCTCGCCCGGGAAGGGGAAGGCGCGGATGCGCAGGGCGTCCACGTTCAGGCTCTGCGCCTCAAGGCCCGCCAGGGCCTCGTCCATCGCCGGCGAGGTCGAGCCGTAATAGATCACGCCGTAGGATGTCTGTTTCGGCGCTTTCCGCAGGATGGGCGCGGGCACGAGCGCCTTGGCCGTGTCGAATTTGCGCAGCAGCCGCTCCATGTTGTCGACATACACGGCCCCCTCCTCGCTGTAGCGGGCGTAGGGATCGCGCGAAGTGCCGCGGGTGAAGTAGGCCCCCTTGGACGGGTGCGTCGCCGGCAGGGTGCGGAACGGGATGCCGTCGCCGTCGACATCCTTGTAGCGGCCGAAGTCGGCGCCCGCCTTGAGCATTTCGGCGGTCATGACCTTGCCGTGGTCGAGGCTGCGGCTGTCGTCCCACCGGAAAGGGGCGACCAGCCATTCGTTCATGCCCATGTCCAGATCGAGCATGACGAAGACCATGGTCTGCAGCCGATCGGCCAGATCGAAGGCGCTGGCGCCCATTTCGAAGCATTCGCCCGGACCTTCGGGCAGCAGCAGGACGTGTTTGGTGTCCCCGTGGCTGGCGTAGGCGGCCGACAGGATGTCCGACTGCTGGGTGCGGGTCGGCATGCCGGTGGACGGACCGCCGCGCTGGACGTCGAAGATCACCGCGGGAATTTCGGCGAAGTAGGACAGGCCGATGAACTCCTGCATGAGCGAGACCCCCGGTCCCGAGGTACAGGTGAAGGCGCGTGCGCCGTTCCAGCCGGCGCCGACGACGATGCCGATCGAGGCGATCTCGTCCTCGGCCTGGACGATGGCGTAGCGGGCGTCTCCGGTGTCCGGATCGTGACGCAGCTTGCCGCAGTAGTCCGTGAAGGCTTCCGCCAGCGAGGTCGACGGGGTGATCGGGTACCAGGCGCAGACCGTGGCCCCCCCATAGACCGCGCCGAGCGCCGCCGCGGTGTTGCCGTCGACAAAGATCCGGTCGCCCACCGCATCGGTCCGCTTCAGTTGCAGGCCGAGCGGCTTGAGGTTTTGTTTCGCGTGGTCGAAGCCGATGTGCAGGGCCTCGATATTGGCCGGTATCATCGCCGGCTTGGAGGCGTACGCCTCGGCCAGAAGCGCTTCGACCACCTCTTGCTCGATGCCGAGAAGGAAGGTCAGGGCGCCCAGGCAGATGATGTTTTTCATCACCTTGCGCTTGGCCGGCTCGATGTAGGCGGCGTTGCACAGGGCGGTCAGCGGGACGCCGACGACCGTGATGTCATCCCGGAACTTGCTCGCCGGCGTGGGTTTGGTGGAATCGTAGAACAGGTAGCCGCCCGGATCGATCTCGGCGACGTCGCGGTCCCAGGTCTGGGGGTTCAGCGCGACCATCAGGTCGACGCCGCCGCGCCGGCCGAGCCAGCCATGGCCGCTGACGCGGATCTCGTACCAGGTCGGCAGGCCCTGGATGTTTGACGGGAAGATGTTCCGCGCGGCCACCGCCACTCCCATCCGCAGGATCGCCTTGACGAACAAGCCGTTGGCGCTGGCCGAGCCCGAGCCGTTGACGTTGGCGAACTTCACCACGAAGTCGTTCACCGCCCGGGTTTGGGCAGTCACTTCGAGCACCCGCCGGCGTGGGTCATCTCGATGACGACCTTTTGCATGTCCCAGGCCCCCGTCGGGCATCGCTCGGCGCACAGGCCGCAGTGCAGGCACACGTCCTCGTCCTTCACCAGCACCCGCCCCGTGGGCAGGGCTCCGGATATGTAGAGGTCCTGGGTCAGGTTCAGGGCCGGCGCCTTGAGGCGGGGGCGCAGGTCCTCCTCCTCTCCATTGACGGTGAAGGTGATGCAATCGGTCGGGCAGATGTCGGCACAGGCGTCGCACTCGATGCACAGCGGCGTGGTGAACACCGTCTGGACGTCGCAGTTAAGACATCGCTGGGCCTCGGCCAGGGCCAGGGCGGCGTCGAAGCCCAGTTCGACCTCGGCCTTCACATTGCCGAGGGCCTCGGCGATCGGCAGCTGGGGCACAATCTGGCGATCATCGTCGGAGAT
This sequence comes from Pseudomonadota bacterium, assembly GCA_030856285.1. GTDB lineage: Bacteria > Pseudomonadota > Alphaproteobacteria > Caulobacterales > Caulobacteraceae > Brevundimonas. The sequence continues at coordinate 4,892 of JALYPS010000278.1, read as the reverse complement.
GTCGTTGTCGTAGCTCCACTCGTGGATGCCCATCTTCTGGGATGAGACCAGCACGCCGGGCGGCGGTCTGAGCCGCACATCGTTGCCACGACAGAAGTGGTCGATCGAGATCGCCGCGTCATGACCATGGGCGACGGCCCAGATGATGTTCTTGGGCCCGAACGCCGCGTCGCCTCCGAAGAAGACCTTGTCGTTGGTCGACTGAAGGGTGGTCTCGTTGACGACTGGCATGCCCCATTCGTCGAACTCCAGACCGATATCGCGCTCGATCCAGGGGAAGGCGTTTTCCTGGCCGATGGCGACCAGCACGTCGTCGCACTCGATGTGCTCGTCAGGCGCGCCTGTCGGTCGAAGGGCACGGCGCCCCTTCTCGTCGACCACGGGCGTGACCTTTTCGAAGGTGACCCCGGTCAGCTGGCCGTCGGCGTGGGTGAAGGCCTTGGGGACGAGGAAGTTGAGGATCGGGATACCCTCGTGGACCGCGTCCACCTTCTCCCAGGGCGAGGCCTTCATTTCCTCGTAGCCGGAGCGGACGACGACCTTGACGTCCTCGCCGCCGAGACGGCGGGCAGTGCGGCAGCAGTCCATGGCCGTGTTGCCGCCGCCCAGTACGATCACCCGCCGGCCGATCTTTTCGATGTGGCCGAAAGAGACGCTGGAGAGCCAGTCGATGCCGATATGGATGTTGCGGGCGGCTTCCTGCCGGCCGGGCACGTCCAGGTCGCGCCCGCGCGGCGCCCCGGTGCCGACGAAGATGGCGTCGTAGTCTTCCTTCAGCAGGGCGCCGAGGCTGTCGATGCGCTCCCCCAGCCGCATCTCCAGTCCGAGATCGGTGATGTAGCCCATCTCCTCGTCTATCACGCTCTCGGGCAGGCGAAACCGCGGGATCTGGCTGCGGATCATACCGCCCGCCTTGGCGTCGGCGTCGTAGACCACGACATGATAGCCAAGCGGGGCGAGATCACGCGCGACAGTCATCGAGGCCGGTCCCGCCCCGATACAGGCGACCTTCTTGCCGATCCGGTTGACCGGCGCGGTCGGCATGCGGGCGGAGACATCGCCCTTGTTGTCGGCCGCGACGCGTTTGAGCCGGCAGATGGCGACCGGCTCGTCCTCGACGCGCCCGCGGCGACAGGCGGGCTCGCACGGACGGTCGCAGGTCCGCCCCAGAATGCCGGGGAAGACATTGGACTTCCAGTTGACCATGTAGGCGTCGGCGTGGCGCCCCTGGGCGATCAGCCGGATGTATTCAGGAACGGGCGTATGGGCCGGACAGGCCCATTGGCAATCGACGACCTTGTGGAAATACTCAGGCGCCTCGGTGTTCGTGGACTCCAACGCATGGAACTCCTCTTCCCCCGCTTCCGTGCTTGAGTGAGAAAAGCCGCCCCGGTCTACACAGGAGCACTACCCCTACGCACGCAACAGATGCTCGAACGGTTGTTCTAGACCGCGCAGGTGATCCTAACCAGTACGTCCCGGTGATTATTCGTTCGGGTGCAGGCATCTGTGGTTCGGTCCACTGCGCAGGAAGTATCCGAGGTCGGGGCTCGAATTTGGGGCGAGGCAGGACAGATCTTCAGCGGCTGTATCCAACTCTGGGGTTCCGTCGTAGGAAAGCAGTGTTCGATGCCGGGGCACGGCAGAGGCCGCCGCCGGGATGCGATCGCCGTTCAGTGGGGGGCGGCGGAGATCACGACGCCGTCCGGATGGGCAGGCGGGGGACAGGGACTCATGGGCTCGCTAATCCGCGTCAACGCTGCACGCGGCGCCTCGAAAGCGACCGCGGCCAAGGTCTCGACCACCAAGGGACCGGCGGGAGGTGTGACCCTCGGCGAGCGCCTGCGCTACGCCTTCGACAAGAGCATGGCGGCCGGGCCGGTGGCCTTGGCGGGTTGGCTGGCGCTGGTGTCGCTGGTGACGATCGCCATTGCGGCGACGGTGCTGGCCCTGACCCGGATCGGGCCGGACGGCGGCTTCGACTTCGGCGAGGCCGCCTGGCAGTCGCTGATGCGGACCATGGACGCCGGCACCATGGGCGGGGACTCCGGCTGGGTCTTCCGCTTCGTCACCCTGTTCGTGACCCTGATGGGCATTCTGGTGTTCTCGGCCCTGATTTCGATCATCTCGGCCGGTCTGGACTCGGCGCTGGAAGGGCTGCGCAAGGGCCGTTCGCGGGTGCTGGAGACGGACCACACCATCATCCTGAACTGGTCGCCGTCGATCTTCGACATCCTGTCGGAACTGGTCATCGCCAACGCCAGCCGGAAGAACCCCCGCATCGTCATCATGGCCGACAAGGACAAGGTCGAGATGGAGGACGAGATCGCCGACAAGGTCGCCGACTTGGGCAACACCCGGATCATCTGCCGCAACGGCGACCCCACGGACCTGTTCGACCTCAGCCTGGTCAATGCCCAGACCTGCCGCTCGATCATCGTCGTCTCGCCAGAGGGCGCCGCTGACCCCGACAGCCAGGTGATCAAGACCGTCCTGGCCCTGACCAACGACCCCCAGCGCCGGATCGAGCGCTATCGCATCGCCGCCGAACTGCGCAGCGCCGACAACGCCGAGGTGGCTCGCATCGTCGGGGGGGACGAGGTCCAGCTGGTTCTGGCCGACGACCTGATCTCGCGCATCGTGGTCCAGTCCAGCCGTCAGGCCGGGCTGTCGGCGGTCTATTCCGAACTGCTCGATTTCGACGGCTGCGAAATCTACACCACCGAACTCGAGGAGCTGGTCGGCGTGACCTATGGCGACGCCGTCATGGGCTATGAGGACTCGGCCCTGATCGGCCTGCGCTATCCCGACGGCCGGGTGCGGATGAACCCCCCGATGGACGAGGTCATCACCGCCGGCAGCCGCGCCGTCATCATCGCCGAGGACGACGCCGCCATCCGTCTGACGCCCATGGCCGACGACGCCGTGGACGCAGCCGCCATCCGCAAGCCGACGACGGTCAAACGCGCCGCCGAACGGGTGCTGGTCATCGGCTGGAACCGGCGCGGCCCGATGATCGCCTGCGAGCTGTCGCGCTACGTCAAGGCCGGCTCTGTCCTGACTATCGCCGGCGATGTGCCCGGCCTGGCCGAACAGGTCCGCGCCATGCCGCTCGGCTCGAAGAACATGAAGGTCGAGACCCGGATCATCGACACCAGCCACGCCGCCTCGCTGGAAGCGCTGGAGCCCCTGACCTACGACAGCATCATGGTTCTGGGCTACTCCGATCACATGGAGGCCCAGTCGGCCGACACGCGGACGCTGATCACCCTGCTGCACCTGCGCAAACTGTCCGAGCGGCTGGGTGAGCATATCAGCGTGGTCTCGGAGATGATCGATATCCGGAACCGCGAGTTGGCCGAGGTCACCCGCGCCGACGACTTCGTGGTGTCGAACCGGCTGGTCAGCCTGATGCTGGCCCAGGCGTCCGAGAACGAATACCTGTCAGCGATCTTCGACGACCTGCTGGATGAGGACGGCTCGGAAATCTACATGCGGCCCATCGGCGACTACGTCGACCTGGACCTGCCCGTCAGCTTCTACACCATCGCCGAGGCCGCCCGCCGCCGCGGCGAGACCGCCATCGGCTACCGCCGTCGCCGCCCGGACGACTCCGACGACGGCCGCAACATGGGCGGTGTCGTGGTCAATCCTTCGAAGTCGGAACGTCTCTCCTACGAGCCCGAAGATCGGGTGATCGTACTCGCCGAGGACTGACCGAGCGTCGGGGTCCGGGTGCAAGCCCTCAGCCGCCGCCGAGCCAGTCCAGAAACAGGTCATATCGTATCCTTCCAGAATCACCGGGCGGCGGCGGTGGGGCCGGCGTTTGGCGCGCGCCCGGTCGGTGGCCGAACTGATCCTGGAAGGACCGGCTGAAGTGGGATTCGCTGATGAAGCCGTGCGCGCGCCCGATCTCGGCGACGCTGGGATGGCGGCCCTCCCTCGCCAGCAGCGCATCACGCGCGCGCTCAAGACGTCTTTGTTTGATGTAGAAGTTAATGCCTCCCGACGAGGCGAATGCGCGGAACAGGGTGGCCCGCGACGCGCCAAGGATCCGGATCAGTTGGTCGATCTTCAGGTCCGGCTCGTGGAGCCTCTGGTCAATCAGGACGACCGCTGACGCGCGCAGCCGTCGATAGACAGCCTCGCTCTGGCTCGCGGTCAAATTCCCGGTGTTCCTGAAGGCCCGTTCAACCATCACCAGGGCGGCTTCGACGGAGGTGACGCCTTCCTCCACTGAAAGGCCGGGGGCTGCCTGAAGGAGCGCCATCAGATGTCCCGTCAGGAGGCGGCTGATCTGCGGCGTCCGGTCGATGCTCAGGCCATGGATATTTCGGTCGACCAGCCAGGCCGGCGCGCGGTCACGGGGCATGGCCAGCACAATCGCATCGACCGCGTCGACCTTGAAGGCCGACGGCCGTGCAAGATCGCGAAGATGGAAAGAACCGGGCGGGGCGTTGACGTCGCGGCCGTCGGCGTCCCCCTTCATTCCGGCGAGGTCCAGCATGACCGCCACACTGTCCAGACCGGAACGACGAATCTCATCCGGCCCCCGCACCAGCATCTGACCCACCGACCTGCCCCGACCGATTACGTAGTCGCCAAATTGGTAGATCAGGTTTTCTGTGAAGAAGGTTCGGTCGGCGTCGAGGTGCAAAACGCCGTACCAATCGCGGATCCCGCTTCGGTAGAACTCTTCCGCCAGCGGATTGTCGTTGGAGGTGATCTTCCAGGCCGCCACTCCCGGGCCGGCGACTCCCCGATCTCTGGTCGACATAAAAAGCTACTCACCCTCACGCCCGCCCGCCCGCACGCCGATCGAACACGCCCAACGAATCAACGCTAACCGAGCCTTGTTCTATCAAGGGCCGACGTAAACCAAGATCTTCTCC
>JALYPS010000250.1 GCA_030856285.1 Pseudomonadota bacterium | reverse complement strand
TGGCAGCGGCCATCGGAGCAGCCGCCTTCACCGCGGGCTTCTTCTCGGCGGCGGCCGTGGGCGCAGCGGTCTTCGCCGGAGCGACGGTTTTTGTTGCGGGCTTGGCGGCGGCTTTCGGCGCAGCCTTCACGGCGGGCTTTGCAGCAGCCTTGGGAGCGGCGGCCGTGGCGGCGGGTTTCGCAGCGGCTTTCGGCGCAGCGCTCGACTTTGTCGCCGGTTTCGGCTTGGAAGCGGCCACGGCCGCCTTCGGTTTGGCGGTACTCGGCTTGGATGGTGCTTTAGCCATGGATTCCCCGACCCCTCGGTTTAGTTGGTTGATGCTGGCGCAGGAGAGCACGCCAGCGTGCGTCTCGATTCGATATGATACCGGTGTTTGAGAAATGTCCGAGTCCGCAGTTCAAATAATCGCGCGAGGCCCCCGCGCGATCGCCGAGGCCGCCGCGGTCTCGCTGGATTCCGATCCGCTTCTCGAGGGCGCGACCTATTCGATTCTCGAGGAAGACGAGGACAAGGGCATCTGGCGCATCGACGCCTTTCCCAATGACGCCGATGACGCGCGCGGGATCGAGGCGCGGCTGAAGGCGCACGACGGCCTGAACGTGAAGGTGGAGAAACTGGCCGACGCCGACTGGCTGGCCATGTCGCTGTCCGGCCTGCCGCCAGTGCGCGCCGGGCGGTTCTTCGTTTATGGCGCGCACGATGAGGGCATCGTTCCGCACAATACCGTCAATCTGAAGATCGATGCCGGCGCCGCCTTCGGCACGGGCCACCACGGCACCACGGTCGGCTGTCTGATCGCCTTCGACGAATTGCTGAAGCGCGAACGGTTCGAGCGGGTGCTGGACGTCGGCTGCGGCACGGGCGTGCTGGCCATCGCTGCGGCGAAGACGGGATCGAAGGTCGCCGTCGGGACCGACATCGACCAGCCCTCGGTGCGGATCGCCAACGAGAATGCGAAGCTGAACATGGCCGACGCCCGCTTCGTCCACGCCTTCGGCCTGAACGACCGCAAGGTTCGGCAGCACGGGCCCTATGATCTGGTGTTCGCCAACATCCTGGCGCCGCCGCTGGTCTCCCTGTCGCAGGACATCAAGAATGCACTGAGCCTCGGCGGCGTGGCCATCCTGTCCGGCCTGCTGCGGACGCAGGAGCGGCGGGTCTCGGCGGCCTATCTGTCGCGCGGCTTCGTCCTTGAGCGGCGGATCCATCGCGATGCATGGAGCGCCCTGGTTCTGAGACGGGTGGGTTAACGGCGGAACGGGCGCCGTTCACAACCGTTGCAGCAGTTCAATGGAGGAACCGCCCGTGACCCACTACGATCCGAACAACGATCCCAGCCGCCGCGAAACGATCATCACCGAGACCATTGTGTCGCCGGCACACGTGAGCGAGACGGTCGAAACCGTCGTCGTGCGCGAGTCCAACAGCGGCTGGTGGATCGCGGGCATCCTGGGCGGCGTCGTGCTGATCGCCGTCTTCTGGATCCTGTTCGCGCGCGGGGGAGAGCCACAGACCGACCAGGCTCTCCTGGAAGCGCAGATGGACGCCGCGACCGCGCAGGCGCAGGCGGATTCGGCCCTGATCCAGGGCCAGGTCGCCGGCGCACAGGCCAGCGTCGACATCGCCCGCGCCGACGCCGCCCGCTCGCAGGCCGACGCCATCCGCGCCGCCAGCGAGGCGCGTGCAGCCGAAGCGCGTGCCTCGAGGCCGGTGGTGATCGAGCGGGAGGTTCAGGTCCCCGCGCCTGCGATCGTCACCCCGACCTCGCCGCAGAACTAGGCGGATGCGCTCTCCCTCCCCCGAAGCGGGGAGGGATGTCGGCGCCCCGGGTCCGACCAAAGGTCGGCCCGAGGACAGGCTCCGCGACGACAGGGTGGGGGACGTCAGAACTTCCCCACCCGGTCGCTGCGCGACCACCCTCCCCATGAAGGGGAGGGAGATGCTATGCGCAGTTTATGCGCCAGTCCTTCGATGAAACCACCGATCCGTCCTTCGGGGCGAAACACCTGCCGCGCGTCCGCGCGAAGATGGCCGAGCAGGGGCTCGACGGCCTGCTCGTCCCGCATGAGGACGAACATCAGAACGAATACCTCCCCGCCGCCAACGACCGGCTGGCCTGGCTGACAGGCTTCACTGGCTCCGCCGGCGCGGGCGCCGTTTTGATGGACCGGGCCGCCGTGTTCGCGGACGGCCGTTACACCGTTCAGGTCCGGGCCCAAGTCGATCCGGCGCAGTTCGAGATTCTGGATCTCGTCGAGGGCGGCGTTCCGGCCTGGCTGGAGCGGGCGCCGAAGGGTTCCGTGATCGGCTATGACCCGCGGCTGCACAGTCCCGACGCCCTTGCGACCCTGAAGCGCGCGGCGAAGAAGGCCGGGGCCGAGTTGAAGCCGGTCGAACCCAATCCGCTGGACCTGGCCTGGGCCGAGGAACGCCCGGAGCAGCCGACCGCGCCGGTGGTTCCCCACGAAGGCCGCTACAGCGGCGAGAGCAGCGCTTCCAAACGCGCCCGCATCGGCGAGGCTGTGGCGAAGGCCGGGGCGGACGCCGCCGTGCTGACGGCGCCGGCGTCGCTGGCCTGGCTGTTCAATATCCGCGGCGGAGATGTGATCCGCACGCCCCTGCCGTTGGGTCAGGCGGTGGTGAAGGCGGACGGGACGGCCCAGCTGTTTCTCGATCCGCGCAAGGTGACCAATGAGCTGCCCGGCTGGCTCGGCGATGCGGTGACGCTGGCGGTCCCCGAGGCGCTGGACGCCGCCCTGGACGGCCTGTCCGGCCAGAAGGTTTTGGTCGATCCGGGCCAGTCACCGGCCTGGTATTTCGATCGGCTCGAAGCGACGGGTGCGACCGTCGTCCGCGGCATGGATCCCTGCACCCTGCCGCGGGCCTGCAAGAACGCCGTCGAGATCGAGGGAACGCGTCAGGCCCACATCCGCGACGGCGCGGCCCTGACCCGCTTCCTGCACTGGGTCGACACGGTGGGGCAGGAGACGCTGCCGGACGAGCGCCAGATCGCCGAGGCTCTGGAAGGATTCCGCGAGGCGACCGGTGCGCTCAAGGACCTTTCGTTCGACACCATCGCCGGGGCCGGACCGAACGGCGCCCTGCCGCACTACAAGCCCGTGACCCGCACCATCCGGCGGATGGAGAAGGGCAGTTTGCTGCTGGTCGACGGTGGCGGCCAGTATCTGGACGGGACTACTGACGTGACCCGGACGATGGCCGTGGGCGAGCCGACGGCGGATCAGCGCCGCATGTTCACCCTCGTGCTCAAGGGCCACATCGCCCTGGCCGTGGTGCGCTTCCCGGCGGGCACGACCGGCCACCAGCTGGACGCCATGGCGCGGCTGCCGCTGTGGATGGCGGGCCATGACTATGACCACGGCACCGGCCACGGCGTTGGTTCGTATCTGGGCGTCCATGAAGGCCCGCAGCGGATCGCCAAGGCGGTCAACAGCCAGCCGCTGCTGACCGGCATGATCCTGTCCAACGAGCCCGGCTATTACCGCGAGGGTCACTGGGGCATCCGCATCGAGACGCTGCAGGTCGTGACCCCGCCGACGCCGATCCCGGGCGGTGAGCGGCCGATGCACGGGTTCGAACAGCTGACCCTGGCGCCGCTGGATCGCCGTCTGATTGATGTTCCGTTGCTGACCCCGGACGAGCGGGCCTATGTCGACGCCTATCATGCCGAGGTGCTGGCCAAGGTCGGGCCTCTGCTGGAGGGCGAGGTGCTGGACTGGCTGACGGCGCAGGCCGCCCCCTTGAAATAAGGCGGAACGGCGCCCATCTCCTGTGGGTCGGCGAAGGCGTCGCCGGCCCCCCACATTTCACGGAGAGCGGTCATGAAGACGCGCAAACTCGGCCGCGGCGGCCCTGAGGTTTCGGCCATCGGCCTCGGCTGTATGGGCATGGCGGCCTTCTATGGCCAGGCTTCGGATGAGGTGCAGGCGACGGCGGTGATCCATCGTGCGCTCGACCTCGGCGTCACCTTCCTCGACACGGCCGAAATGTACGGCCCGCACAAGAACGAGATCCAGATCGGCAAGGCGCTGGCGGACCGGCGCGACCGGGCGTTCGTGGCGACCAAATTCGGCATCGGCTACAACGCCGAGCGCACGGCCCTGACCGTCGACGGCTCGCCGGCCAATGTGCGCCGCGCCATCGAAGGCAGCCTCAAGCGGCTGGGGATGGACCACGTCGACCTCTACTATCTGCACCGGATCGATGCGAACACGCCGATCGAGGAGACGGTCGGGGCGATGGGCGAGCTGGTGAAGGAGGGGAAGGTGCGCTTCCTCGGCCTGTCCGAAGCCTCGCCGGAGACGCTGCGGCGCGGTCATGCCGAGCATCCGATCACCGCCCTGCAGACCGAATACTCGCTGTGGAGCCGCGAGCCGGAGGACGAGCTGTTCGCAACCTGCGACGAACTGGGCATCGGTTTCGTGCCTTACAGCCCGCTGGGTCGGGGGTTCCTGTCGGGCGAGATCAAATCGATAGAAGACCTCGCCGCCGACGATTTCCGGCGCTCGAACCCGCGCTTCCAGGGTGAGAATTTCCAGAAGAACATCGACCTGGTGCACGCCGTCGCAGCCATCGCGGGGGATAAGGGCGTGACGGCGGCTCAGCTGGCCCTGGCCTGGGTGTTGGCGCAGGGCGAGACGCTCGTGCCCATCCCGGGAACCCGGCGCATCCGGACGCTGGAGGAGAATGCCGCAGCGGCCGATCTGGTGCTGACCGCGGACGATCTGGCGCGGATCGAGGCGGTGTTTCCCAAGGGCGCGGCTTCGGGGCACCGCTATGCCGAGGCCGCGCGGGCGGCGCTGAACCGCTAGAATCTAGATCGAGTCGTCGCGTCGGGTGCGCAGGCTGGCATGTGATGCGCCGGCCAGCCCGGCCAGGGCCAGATAGGCCGGGTCAGGCAGGCCGTGGATGATCACCGACCGGGTGACGCGATGGGCGAGAGCGACGGACTTTTCGGCCCATCGCATGAACTCACCGTGGTCGAGGGGGTGGGAGCCGCTTTCGAAGGCGATCCCCTGAAGTCTGACGTCGCGCAGATCGTGGGGCGTTCTGAGCGGCGCTTCCCGCAGTTTGCCCAGAAGAATCATGCAGAAGGGCTTGATCAGTACAGTCACGGCCGACAGGGCGCTGCCGGGCACGCCCTCAATGTCGCAGATTTCGCACACGATGCCCTTCTCGACGCCGACGGTCGCCTCCTTGAAGCATGCGATCAACGGAGCCCGGCCGCGCTGGCTGGCCAGAGTGGCGTAGGAGACCGGCACGAAGAGCGTCGGCTGTTTGGCGTTGCCGCTCTCCGACCGCAGACGGCTGACCCCGCGCGCGATCGTGGCCAGATCGACGCGCTCAACGTCGGCGGTGGTCAGATTGCGCAGATCCTGGGCGTTCAGCACGGTTTCGCTGGGCAACGCCGTGACCCGACGCGCGATGCGAAAGCCGATCTGGGTGAACGTCTTCAGTTCAAAGACCGGTTCGAGCACGCACGAGACGCGCAACAACCGGCCGTCGCCGGAGACGAACGGATTCCAGTGGTCCTGGAACCGCATGCCGTCCTCATCGTGCATTTTGACGCGCGGCTCGGTCCGGGCGGCGACAGCGGCGTGGCCGCCGTCGACCCGGGCTGCCGTAATCCGGCCGTTCTCCAGGCCGGTGACCTCCATGACGTCTATCGCCTCGGGGGCGGCGCCGCCGAGAAAATGTTCGAGAAGGTCTCGCAGATAGCTCAGGCAGGACACCTGGGCGCTGAACTTGCCCAGCCCCGGCTGGGCCACGAGGTATTCGGTGGGCGACACGCGCTGAAAGAAGCCAGCGCCCTCGAGGTGTTTGGCCAGGCTGCGGTCGACGTGATCATAGACCTGTTCGCGGCGGCCTTCCCATTTCTCGGCGAGACGCGCGGCGATGGCCTCCAGGCCGATCAGGTTGACCCGGCCTTCCTGCAGCAGTCCCGAGGCTTGAAAGCGCTCAAGCACCGGCACCAGTTCGTCGGCGGCAAACCGCTCGACGACAGGTTCGCCTCCGGTTGGTGACAGGTCCCGCACACTGGCCATGACGCAGTAAAACCGGCCGGGATTGCTTATTGATGAACCATCCCCCTTTTCCGGCGCCCACGCGACTACTGGATTCCGATCAACCCCAACCACTCGTCCTCAGTCAGCACCGTGACGCCGTGCTTGAGCGCGTCCGCCATCTTGGAACCGGCGCCGGGACCGGCGACCAGATAGTCGGTCTTCTTCGATACCGAGCCGGAGACCTTGGCGCCGAGACTTTCGGCGCGGGCCTTGGCCTCGTCGCGGGTGAAGCGTTCGAGGGCACCGGTGAAGACGACGGTCTTGCCCGCGACGGGGGTGTCGGACTTCGGCTTTTCGGCGTCCTCGATCCGCTCCATCTCGGCGACGAGGGCGTCGACCATGGCGCGGTTGTGGGTCTCGCGGAAGAACAGGGCGAGGGCGCGGGCGGCGACGGGGCCGACGCCGGAGACGCCGGCGATCTGGCCGAGGCCTTCGGACGGGCCCTCATCGCGGGCGATGGCGGCCAGCCGGACAAGACCCGCCCAGTCATCGGCGAGGGTCGCCAGACCGCGTCTGGCGGGGGCAGCGAGGCCGGGGAAGGCGAGGGCGATCTTCTGGTCGATCGGCGCCTCGGGCCACGGATCAGCGGCGGGCGGTGAGGCTTCGGCCAAGGCGGCCACCACGCACGGCGAGACGGCATGGGCCTCGTTCAGCCGGACCCAGTCCTCGCTCGGGATGCGGTCGGCGGCGGCGATACAGGCGGCCTCGAAGGCAGGCCAGGTCTCGAAGGCGCGGGCGAGGACGATGGAAGTCTGTTCGCCTATGTCGCGGACGCCGAGGCCGTAGATGAAGCGGTCGAGCGCAATGGTGCGGCGGGCGTCGATGCCGGCCACGAGGTTGCTGACGCTGGTCTCGCCATAGCCGTCCTCGCCGCGCAGGGCGTCCAGCTTCTCCGCGTCGCGGGCGAGGCGGAAGATGTCGGCCGGCTGGCTGATCCAGCCGCGTTCGTGGAAGGCGATCAACTGTTTCTCGCCGAGGCCTTCGATATCAAAGGCGCGGCGGCTGACGAAATGTTTGAGGTGTTCGATGCGCTGGAAGGGGCAGGCCAGTTCGCCGGTGCAGCGCCGCACCACGCTCTCGACACCCGAGGCGTTGGTTTCCTTCACCAGCGCGGTCTTCAGCGGGCAGATGCAGATGTGCGGGAAGTCCCACGGGTCGCCGCGGCCCGGCCGGTCGGCGTCGACCACACCGAGGATCTGCGGAATGACGTCGCCCGCCCGTTGCAGCGTGACAGTGTCGCCGAGGCGGACGTCGAGCCGCGCGATCTCATCGGCGTTGTGCAGGGTCGCGTTGCGCACGACCACGCCGCCGACGGTGACCGGGTGGAGACGGGCGACGGGCGTGTGGGAGCCCGTGCGGCCGACCTGGATGTCGATGCCTTCCAGCACGGTCGTCGCCTGCTGGGCCGGGAATTTGTGGGCGATGGCCCAGCGCGGGGTGCGGGCGACGAAGCCGAGGCGGGCCTGCCAGTCCAGCCGGTCGACCTTGTAGACCACGCCGTCGATGTCATAGCCGAGGCCCGCGCGGTCGGTCTGGAGGCCGTCATAGAGGGCCAGCAGGCCTGTCTCGTCCTCGACCCGGCGCGACCGGTCGTTGACGGGGAAGCCCCAGTTCCTGAGGGCTTCCAGGGCGGCGGCCTGGGTCTCGGCGAATGGGGCGGACGTCTCGCCCCAGGCGTATGCGAAGAAGCGCAGCGGCCGCGCGGCGGTGATCGTCGGGTCCTTCTGGCGCAGCGAGCCGGCGGCGAAATTCCGCGGATTGGCGTAGGTGCGCGTCCCGGCCGCCTCGGCCGCCGTGTTGAAGGCGTCGAAGGCGTCATTGGGGGCGTAGACCTCGCCCCGAACCTCGACCACGACGGGCCAGCCCGATCCTTCCAGACGGTCGGGAATGTCCCTAAGGGTGCGCAGATTGGCGGTGACGTCCTCGCCGGTCCTGCCGTCCCCACGCGTGGCGCCCGTGACCAGCACGCCGTTTTCGTAGCGGAGGCTGGCCGAGAGGCCGTCGATCTTGGGCTCGGCCACGAAGGCGATGTGTTCGTCGGCGGGCAGTTTGAGGAAGCGGCGGATGCGGGCAACGAAGTCGGCTGCCTCTTCCGGGGAAAAGGCGTTGTCGAGGGACAGCATGGGCACGCCGTGGCGGACCGGGGCGAACTGGCTGGAGGCGGCGGCTCCGACCACCTGCGAAGGCGAGGCGGCGCTGGTCAGGTCGGGGAACAGCGCCTCGATCCCGATCGCGCGGCGCTTGAGGGCGTCGTAGTCGGCGTCAGTGATCTGGGGGGCGTCCTGCCCGTGATAGAGGGCGTCGTGCCGGGCCAGCTCGGCGGTCAGCCGGTCGAGTTCCTCGCGCGCGGCGGACTCGGTCAGCTGATCGACAGGGGTGTCGGACATGGATGGCTCGCGGCAAGGAATCTCACGGCCGTTCTAGCATCGCCCGCCCGGGTTTCGAGCTCCGCCGTCGAATTCCCGCCACAGAATGCGGCATGACAGGGAGTTAAACTGACACCGCCGCACCCCTCCGCTAGCGTCCGTCGGTCCAAAGGAGCCCCCATGCGCCACGCCCGTCTTCTCGCCCGGTCCACCGCCCTTGGCGGCGCTCTGCTCCTTTCGGCCTGCGGCAGCCTGTTCGGGTCCGAAGCGGCGCCGCCGGTCGAGGCCGCCGCGCCGACGCCGTCGGTGATGCACGCCCAGCTGCTGGAAGACGTGCGCATCCTCGCCGCCGACGCCATGCAGGGGCGCGACACCGGGGCGCCGGGCGGTGAGATGGCGCGCAACTATATCGTCGGCCGGCTGGAGGCGCTGGGCGTCGTCGCCCCGCCCATGGGCCGGCTGCAGCCGTGGGAAATGCAGGGCCGGACGCGCGCCGGACCGAGGACCTACAATGGCGTCAATGTCATCGGGGTGATCCCGGGCACTCGGGTGACCGACCGCTATATCGTCGTCACGGCCCACTACGACCATGTCGGCGTCAACGCCGAGGGTCAGGTGTTCAACGGCGCCGACGACAACGCCTCGGGCGTGGCGACCATGCTGGCCCTGGCCGCCGATCTGAAGCGTCAGGCCCCGGAGCACAGCGTGCTGATCGTGGCCCTCGACGGCGAGGAGCACGGGCTGCTGGGCGCCCGGCATTTCGTCGAGGCCCCGCCCATGCCGCTCGAATCCATCGCCATGAACCTGAATTTCGACATGACGGCGCGGGCCGAGACCGACGGCAAGCTGTGGGTTACGGGCACCTATCAGAACCCGACCCTCCGCCCCCTGCTAGAGCCGATTCCGGCCAACGGCGCGGTGGCTTTGGCGTTCGGCAAGGACACGCCGCAGGACACCGGTCAGGACAACTGGGTCGAAGCCTCGGACCACGCAGCCTTCCACCGGGCCCAGGTGCCGTTCCTGTATCTGGGGGTGAACTATCATCCCGACTATCACCGCCCGTCGGACGATTTCGACAAGATCACGCCGTCGGTCTTCATCAGCGCGACCGAGCTTTCGATCGCCTCGTTCCGCGCGCTGGACCGCGGCCTCGACCGCTGAGGCTCGACAGGGTCGGCGGGGCGTGATGGGTTGAGGGCTGGAGGGTCCCCATGCGCATCAGAAATCTCGCCGTCGTCGGCGTCGCCGCCCTGTTCGCCGTCGCGTCCTGCGACCGGCCGGAAGCGCCGGGCGAACCCCCGACCGCCGCCGCCCCGGCGTTCAGTCACAGCATGAGTGCGGACCTGTCCGGCTACTATATGCCGGCTAGCGAGGTGCGGATCGGCAAGTGGTCGTTCGACCACGTCTTCGTCGGCCAGGCGCAGGAGTTCCAGTCCTGGGAGGGTGGAACCCGGAGCGGGACCTTCGGCCCGGTCATGTTGCAGTTCGACGACGCCACCAGCCCCATGGTCCAGACCGAGATCGGCGAAGCGCACAGCATCACCGCCCGTGTGTTGCCAACGGCCTATTCGGTGACGGACACCCGCATCAGCTTCGAAGGTCAGTCGGCGGAGCTGGGCGCGGTCCGGTTCGAGGGCGCCCTCGATCCGGGGGCCCTCGCGACCTCGCGGCGCAATCTCGGCGATGAGGGGGTCGTGGTCACGGGCAGGCTGACGGTCGGAAATGCCCCGGCGCAGAACGTTCGGCTACGCTGGTGGGGCGGGGACTGACGGCGACTAGTCGCCCGAGCGGATATCCAGCTTCAACCCCATGGCCTCGGCCAGGGCCTTGCCGCGGCGGCGCGTCTGTTCGCCCAGCAGGACGTCGGCATAGCCTTCGGAGGCCGTCAGGACGAGGGCGCCGTCCTTGACCCCGGCGCGGGCGTTGACCAGCAACTGCGGCGAACGGCCGGACAGGTCGCAGGCCAGCCGGATCGCCAGACCGAGGGCCCGGGCGCCCTGCCGCTGCTCTTCGTTCAGCAGGCGGGCCACGGTGTCGGGCTCGGGAGTCGCGGCCGGGCCGCCGTAGCGGGCGTTGACGGCGACGGCCAGATAGGCGCGCTCGGCATGGCTCTGGCCCGGCACAGGGGCTCGCAGCACCTGATCAAAGGCCAGTTCGACGCGGTGGTCCGGATGCAGGCGCGCGCCGAGATCGGCCAGACGGCAGGCGGCGTCGGCCAGGACGGCGTCACGCTCGCGATCAAACACCGGCGGCAGGGCCGCCAGCAGGGGCGCGATCCAGCCGTTGAGGGCGCCGGGCAGGGTCGGTGAAATGCCCTGACGCGCGCCCAGCGCCGAACTGCCCGCCAGCAGGGGATCGGCGGCGGCGATATCGGGCTCCAGCGCCTCGTACAACAGACCCTCGCGGACACCCCAGGCCGACAGGACGATCCGCTTCAGCCCCAACCGTTCGATCAGGCCCTCGAGGACGAGCGCGGCGTGGGGCAGGGTCTCGGCACGCTTCTTCGACAGGCCGGGCCATTTCTCGAGCGCGGTCTTTGACGCGCGGGCGATCAGCCGGGCGGTGTCCAGCACCTCGCCGGCGTCCATTTCAAACTGATGCACGATGCGCAGCGGATAGCCGCTGACGGCCATATGCACCTGCGCCAGCGTCCGCCAGGCGCCGCCGACCGCATAGAGGGTGTCGGCCTTGAAGTCTCCGGCGGCCTTGAGCCGGTCGGCGATGGTCTCGCGCAGGCGGTCGGCGTCGAATCCGCGCGCATCGGCAAGGGCGAAGGGCCCCAGGGGCAGGGTGGCGCCGCGCCCGACCTCGCCATTGGTCAGCCGCACCAGCTCAAGGCTGGAGCCGCCCAGATCCCCCACCACGCCGTCGGCGCGGGGAATGCCCGCGAGAACGCCGAGGGCCGCGTAGCGGGCCTCTTCCTCGCCGGACAGGACGCGGATCCTGAGGCCGGTTTCGGCGGCGACGCGGTCGCAGAAGTCCTGACCGTCCTCCGCCTCACGCACGGCGGCGGTGGCGGCGACGAAGGTGTGGGCCGGCTGCACCCCGTCGATTACGGCGGCGAAACGTTTCAGGGCGGTCAGGGCCTGGGCCGCGCCCTCCACCGACAGCCGGCCGGTCGCCCCGAGATCGCGGCCGAGGCCGGCCAGCACCTTCTCGTTGAACACCGTCCAGATGGCGCGGCCTTCCAGCCGGTACAGCACCAGACGGACCGAGTTGGAGCCGATGTCGATCGCGGCGACGTCGCGCGGCGCGCCGATCACCGAAAGCAGCGCTTCTGGCATCAGCGCTTCTTCCGCGAGGGCTCATAGCTGAGATGGCCTGGCAGGGTCTTCACCTTGCGGCCCCGGCCCGACAGGCTGGGGTTGGTCATGAAATATTTGTGCGCCGAGAAGGGGCGCTCGGGGTCGGCCGGCGTGACGCGGTGGTAGGCGCCGTCTGCGGCCAGCACCCAGCTCTGGGCGTCATCCTTCAGGTTGGCGACCATGATCTGGTCCAGCACCTGATCATGGACGGTCGCGTTCAGCACAGGGGTCATAAGCTCGACCCGGCGGTTCAGGTTCCGGGTCATCCAGTCGGCCGAGGAGATGAAGACCCGGGCCTTGTCATGGGGCAGGTCGCGGCCGTTTGCGAAGGCGATGATGCGGCTGTGTTCGAGGAACCGTCCCACGATCGACTTGACGCGGATGTTCTCACTCAGGCCCGGCACGCCGGGCCGCAGGCAGCAGATGCCGCGCACGACCAGTTCGATACGCACGCCCCACTGGCTGGCGCGGTAAAGGGCGTCGATGATCTGGGGATCGACGAGGGCGTTGAGCTTGACCCAGATCGCCGCCGGCTTGCCCTTGGCCGCCGCGGACATCTCCTTGCCGATCAGTTCGATCAGCCGGTCCTTCATGTTCAACGGCGAGACGACCAGCTCTTCCAGCTCGTCGGGCTGGGCGTAGCCGGTGATGTAGTTGAACACCCGCCCGGCGTCGCGGGCCAGCACCGGGTCCGAGCTGAACAGGCTGAGGTCGGTATAGATGCGCGCCGTCACCGGGTGATAGTTGCCGGTGCCGAAATGGCAGTAGGTCTTCAGCCCCTCGCCCTCGCGCCGCACGACGACGCTGAGCTTGGCGTGGGTCTTCCATTCGACGAAGCCGAAGACGACGTGGACGCCGGCCCGCTCCATGGCCCGGGCCCAGCGCAGATTGGCTTCCTCGTCGAAGCGCGCCTTGATCTCGACCAGGGCGGTGACGTTCTTGCCGTTCTCGGCCGCCTCGATGAGGGCGGCGACGATCGGGCTGTCTTTCGAGGTCCTATACAGGGTCTGTTTGATGGCGATGACGTTGGGGTCGCGCGCGGCCTGGCGCAGGAACTGGACCACCACGTCGAAACTCTCGAACGGGTGGTGGATCAGCATGTCCTTCTCGCGGACCGCCGCGAAGATGTCGCCGCCGTTGTCGCGCACCCGCTCGGGATAGCGCGGCTCATAGCCCTTGAACTTCAGATCGGGATGGCCGGCCGGGATCAGGTCGGCGACCTGGGCGAGGCCCAGCATGCCGCCGACCATGACGACATCCTGCGGCGCGGCGTCCAGCTGGTCGATGATGAAGGTGCGCAGGTCGTCCGGCATGGACGCCTCGATCTTGATGCGCACGACGGAGCCCATGCGCCGCTGCTTCAGCGCCTCCTCGAACTCCATGACCAGGTCTTCGGCCTCTTCCTCGATCTCGATGTCCGAGTCGCGGATCAGACGGAAAACCCCGCGCTCCAGCACGTCGCAGCCGGGAAACAGGTGGTCGATGAAGAGGGTCAGCAGGCTTTCGAGGGTCAGGAAGCGCTTGCGGCCCGGCGTCGAGCGCCCGTCGGTGGCCAGCGGCCAGAACCGCTTCACCTGCGTCGGCACCGGCACCAGGGCGTAGAGGGTGCGGTTGTCGGAACGCCGCTTCAGCTTCAGCGCCAGCGAAAAGCCGAGGTTGGGCAGGAACGGGAAAGGATGGGCCGGGTCGATCGCCATCGGCGTCAGCACGGCGAACAACTGGTTCAGGAATTCGGGCTCAAGCCGCTCGCGCTCGGTCTTGGTGATCCGGGCGGCGTCGACGACCTCGATGCCGACGCCCGTCAGCTCCTTGCGCAGCTTGCGCCAGCGGTGCTGCTGTTCGGCCATCAGGGCGCCGGCGGCGACATTGACCTTGTCGAGCTGCTCAGCGGGGGTCAGGCCGTCGGCTGACACGACCCGCACCCGCTCGCGCACCTGGCCCTTGAGGCCGGCGACGCGGGTCATGAAGAACTCATCGAGGTTGTTGGCCGAGATCGACAGGAAGCGCAGCCGCTCCAGCAGCGGGTGACCCGGATTGGCGGCCTCTTCCAGCACCCGGCCGTTGAAGGCCAGCCAGGAGATCTCGCGGTTGAAAAAGCGGGTCGGCGAGGCCATCAGGGCCTCCGACAGGTCCAGCTGCGGCGCGCGCGAGGAGGGGACCTCCTCGCCGGTGGTCGTGTCGCTGATGGCCGGATCGCTCATGGAGCCGGTTCTGGCCCGGCGCGGCGATGGCCGCAACCTTGCTCTGACAATGGAAAACGCCGTCCGACCCCGGGGTCGGACGGCGTTTCCTCCGTGTCCGGACGGCTTACCAGCGCCAGGCGTCGAAGATGACGTCGATGATGTAGCCGTCGTACTGGTCGATCAGATAGATGTGGTTGTCGACCAGCACCCAGCGCGTGCCCGCGGGCGGATAGCCGAGGCCATAGGTGCGCCAGTCATTCAGTTGATAGCGCCAGAAGATCGACGGCAGGCGGTCGCCGACACGGTAGCGCTGGCCCCAATAGTTGCGCGGCACCTGGTAGTAGCCATAGCCCGGCGCGAAATAGAAGCCGAAGCGGAAGCCGCTGTAGCTCCGGAATCGCCGGTCATTGCGCCACCAGTCGCCGCGATGGCTGCGGTTCCAGTTGCGCCGCCATTGGTCGCCGTTGAAGCGGTTGTGGAACTCACGGTACTCGCGGCGATCCTCGCGCCGGTCCCATCGATCATCGCGACGATCGTCATGACCGCGCGGACCGTCGGGACGGTCAGGTCTGTCGGGGCGGTCAGGCCTATCCGGCCGATCCGGTCTGTCGGGCCGATCCGGGCGCGGCTGATCGGGAGTCTGCGGCCGGTCGGGTCTGTCGGGGCGGTCAGGCCTGTCCGGGCGATCCGGTCTGTCGGGCCGATCCGGGCGCGGCTGATCAGGGGTCTGCGGCCGGTCGGGTCTGTCGGGCCGGTCCGGC
>JALYPS010000312.1 GCA_030856285.1 Pseudomonadota bacterium | reverse complement strand
GCTCTCAATGATCTGCCCCAGGACGCGGTTCCGATCCAGGACCCGACGGCCGCCCTGAACCGCCAGACGACGTCCCAGCCTCCGCCGGTAGAGCCCGCGCCGGAAGCCGCGCCGGCGCCGGCCTCGCCGATCGCCGTGACGCCGGTCACGCCGCCGATCGTGGTCGCCGAGGTCGAGGTAAAGGAAGACGAGGACGAGAAGGCTGCTGAGGCGCCGGCCAAGCGCGTTGAGACGCCGGCTGCTCCCGCCCGTCGCCAGCGCCGCCGTGTGGCCATCGTCGAAGCCATCGACAAGATCACCGCCGAATCGATGCGGTTCGAGGTCGAGGTCGGGGGGCACCCCGTCCGGTTCCAGCGGACCCTGATCTTCACAGCCCGGGCCTGCGAGGTCTCCGCGCCTGATGAACAGGTGTCCGACGCCGTGGCCTATCTGGAGGTGAGCCTGCAGCCGCGGGGCGTCATCCAGGTCAGTGAACCGCGGCAGATCTTCCGCGGCTGGATGTTCGCCTCCTCGCCCGCCGTCAGCGGGCTGCAGCACCCGATCTATGATGCCTGGATCGTCGGCTGCAAGGCGTAGAACAGCGCCTCTGATCCCGTCATCGGGTCGAACAGGGAACGGGTGTCGGGTCTCAGCAGGCGGGCTGCCCGCAGCAGTTTGAGATAGGCGCCCTGCGGCGTCTCGACCGCGCCGAACTGGCTGAGGTGGCCGGTCAGGAACTGGGTGTCGAGCAGCCGCCAGCCGCCGCGCTTCAGCCGGGCGACCAGGTGCACAAGGGCGATCTTGGAGGCGTCGCGCTCGCGGCTGAACATGCTTTCGCCGAAGAAGGCCCCGCCCAGGGTGACGCCGTACAGGCCCCCCACGAGGGTCTCGCCGCGCCAGCATTCGATGCTGTGGGCGTGGCCGCGGGCGTTCAGCTCGACATAGAGGCGGCGGATCGGGGCGTTGATCCAGCTGTCGTCCCGGCCCGGCCCCGAAGCGGCGCAGGCGTCCAGCACGGCGTCGAAGGCGGTGTCGACCCGGACCGTGACCCCGTCGGCGCGGACCGTGCGCTTCAGCCGGGAGGGAACATGGAAGCGGTCCAGCGGGATGAGGCCGCGCTGTTCCGGCTCGACGAGGAAGATGCGCGGGTCGTCGCGGGCCTCGCCCATGGGGAAGACGCCGGTGGCGTAACAGTTCAGCAGTTCGTCGGGACCGAAGCCGCCGAAGGGCCCGCCGGCGCTGAAGCCTGGGTCGCTCAGGCCTCGCCCTTCTGGCGTTTGGCCCAGTTTTCCAGCCAGTGAATGTCGTAGTCGCCGGACAGGATGTCGGGCTCCTGCAGCAATTTCTGGAACAGGGGGATGGTGGTGTCGATGCCGCCGATGACCATCTCGTTCAGGCTGCGCTTGAGGCGGGCGATGCACTCCTCGCGGTCGCGGCCGTGCACGATCAGTTTGCCGATCAGGCTGTCGTAATAGGGCGGGATCGAATAGCCGGCGTAGATGGCGCTATCGAGCCGTACGCCGAGGCCGCCGGGAGCGTGAAACGCCGTGATCGTCCCGGGCGAGGGGGTGAAGGTCTCGGCGTTCTCGGCGTTGATCCGGCACTCGATCGAGTGGCCATTGAACTTCACGTCTGCCTGTTTGAACGACAGCGGCAGGCCCGCGGCGATGCGGATCTGTTCGCGCACCAGATCGACGCCGGTGATCATTTCCGTAACGGGATGCTCGACTTGCAGCCGGGTATTCATCTCGATGAAGAAGAACTCGCCGTCCTCCCAGAGGAATTCGATGGTGCCGACGCCGAGGTAGCCGATCGAGGCGATGGCCTTGTTGACGGTCTCGCCGATAGCGACCCGTTCGGCCGCCGAGAGGGCGGGCGAGGGGGCCTCTTCGAGGATCTTCTGGTGGCGGCGCTGCAGCGAGCAGTCGCGCTCGCCCAGATGCACAACGTTGCCGTGGCTGTCGGCGATGACCTGAAGCTCGATGTGGCGCGGCTTCTGGAGGTAGCGCTCCATATAGACCGCGCCGTTGCCGAAGGCTGCGGTGGCCTCCGACTGGGCCGTCTGGACGGCCTCGACGAGGTCATCGGCGGTCAGGGCGACCTTCATGCCGCGGCCACCGCCGCCGGCGGCGGCCTTCACGATCAGGGGGAAGCCGATGGATTTCGAGGCCGCGATGGCGTCCTCGACGGTCTCGACCTCGCCGGCCGAGCCGGGGACGCAGGGGATGCCTGCTTCGAGCACCGTCTGTTTGGCCGTGATCTTGTCGCCCATGACCCGGATATGCTCGGGCTTGGGGCCGATGAAGGTCATGCCGTGGGCCTCGACGATCTCGGCGAAGCGGGCGTTCTCGGACAGGAAGCCGTAGCCGGGGTGGATGGCCTGGGCGCCGGTGATCTCGGCGGCGGCGATGATCGAGGGGATGTTGAGGTAGCTCTTGGCGGCCGGGGCCGGCCCGATGCAGACGCTTTCGTCGGCCAGCCGGACCCACATGGCCCCGCGGTCGGCTTCGGAGTGCACGGCGACGGTGGAGATGCCCATCTCCTTGCAGGCGCGGTGGATCCGCAGGGCGATTTCGCCGCGGTTGGCGATGAGAACCTTGGTGAACATGGATTACGCCTCGAGCAGGACGAGGGGCTCGCCGAACTCGACCGGCTGGGCGTCGCCGACCAGGATTTCCTTCACGACGCCGTCGCGCGGGGACTGGATCGGGTTCATCGTCTTCATGGCCTCGACAATCAGCAGGGTCTGGCCCTTCTTGACCTTGTCGCCGGCCTGGGCGAACGGCGGGGCTTCCGGCGAAGCCTGCAGATAGACGGTGCCGACCATCGGCGACTTCACCTCTTCGCCCGATTTGGCGACGATGGTGGCCGGGTCGGACGGCATGGAGACGGGCGCAGCAGGAGCGGTGGCGGGCGCGGCATGTGCAGCCGGAGCCGGAGCGGCGGCATAGTGGACCGGCGCGGCCATGGTCACCTCGCGGGCGACGCGGATGCGCAGCTCGCCACGCTCGACCTCGATCTCGGTCAGGTCGGTGTCATTGAGGATGTCGGCCAGCGACCGCACCAGGGAGGTGTCGATCTCGGCTTCGTTCTTGAGCTTGGGGGCGGGTGACTTCGATTCGGCCATGGGAGCCTCTTGTTACCTTCTAAACCGAACGGTCGGCAGCGGCGCGGTGTTCCTGCGCCAGCCGGAGAGCGGCCTTGACGGCCAGTTCGTAGCTGAATGAGCCGAAGCCCGAAACCACGCCGGCCGCAACCGGCGAAACATAGGAGCGATGCCGGAAGCGTTCGCGCGCCGCCGGGTTGGACAGATGGCATTCGACGATCGGGACCGTCAGGGTCTTCAGGGCGTCCAGCAGGGCCACCGAGGTGTGGGTGTAGCCGGCGGCGTTGATGACGAGGGCGCTGGCCCTTTCGCGGGCTTCCTGGATCCAGTCGATCAGTTCGCCCTCATGGTTGGTCTGGCGGAAGACCACGGCCGCTCCGTCAGCGGCCTGTTCGCACAGGGCCTGAACGTCGGCGAGGGTCTCGCGGCCATAGATGTCGGGCTCGCGCACCCCCAGAAGGTTGAGGTTCGGGCCGTTCAGGACGTAGAGGACGGGGGTCTCGGGCATTGCGCTCGCGAATGTGGCGGTCCGACCGGAATCGGACGGGCCTTTTAGCTGAGGCGTGGCGGTTATCAAACCGCGCGCTTGAAAGAGTGACGTAAGGGCATGCGCATCCAGGTCAACGGGGAACATCGCGAGGTTGCGGCGGCGACCATGCTGGCGCTGGTCGAGGAACTGGGGCTGGACGTGCGCAAGGTGGCGGTGGAGCGTAATCTGGAGATCGTGCCGCGGTCGCTGCATGGGACCACCGCCCTGGCCGAAGGCGACCGGATCGAACTGGTCCAGTTCGTCGGCGGGGGCTAGAACGGCCGCATGAACGCCCATTCGCAGATTTCCACAGACTCCTGGACCGTCGCCGGCCGGACCTTTTCGAGCCGGCTGATCGTCGGCACCGGCAAGTACAAGACCTATCAGGAGAACGCCGACGCGGCCGAGGCGGCGGGGGCCGAGATCGTCACCGTGGCGGTGCGGCGCGTGAACCTGAGCGATCCGTCGCAGCCGATGCTGGTCGACTACGTCCGGCCGGACCGGTTCACCTTCCTGCCCAACACCGCCGGCTGTTTCACCGGCGAGGACGCGGTCAGGACGCTGCGGCTGGCGCGGGAGGCGGGCGGCTGGGATCTGGTCAAGCTGGAGGTGCTGTCGGACACGGCCCACCTGTATCCGGACATGATCGAGACCCTGCGGGCGCTGGAGCTGCTGATCAAGGATGGCTTCCAGGTCATGGTCTATTGCACCGACGACGTGGTCATGGCGAAGCGGCTGGAGGAGGCCGGGGCCGCCGCCATCATGCCGGCGGCGGCGCCGATCGGCTCTGGGCTGGGCATCCAGAACCGGGTCAATATCCGGCTGATCGTCGAACAGGCGAGCGTGCCGGTGCTGGTCGACGCGGGGGTGGGGACCCCGTCGGATGCGGTGCTGGCCATGGAGCTGGGCTGTGACGCGGTGCTGATGAACACGGCTATCGCGGGGGCGACCGATCCGATCCTGATGGCGTCGGCGATGAAGCATGCGGTGATCGCCGGGCGGCAGGGCTATCTGGCCGGGCGGATGCCGCGCCGGATGTACGCCAGCGCGAGCTCGCCGCTGAGCGGGTTGATCTGAGAGTCTTCAGTCGACCCGAAAATTCGTTCGGAATCGTGCCGAATTCGAGCCGGGTGAAACCTTGGGCGTCGCGTCCTGGGGCGGGCGCGGGGGTGAAACAGTGCTGTCAAAGACCGGCCCCGTGGGGATTTGGGCAGTAGGGCATACGGCTGCGTCAGATTCGGACGCAGGGTGGAATTCCGTTCGCGGGCGGGGGCGAAAAGACACTGTTGGGGGTCGAAAGGGGCGAGAAGACACGGGGCGGGACGACATGGTGCTTCCTTCTCCCGCTGGGAGAAGGTGGGCGGCGGAGCCGCTCGGATGTGGGTCGGCTGGTGGAAGCGGCGAAGCCGCCCTCCGGCGTTCGACCCACACCCTTTCGCGCAAGAACGACCGCTTCGCGCTCGTGCGCTCAAGCCCTCTCCCAATGGGAGAGGGAGTCGGATAGAGCATCGCTTCCGCTCCACGAGACCGACCATGCACGACATCCGCGCCATTCGAGACAATCCCGCCGCCTTCGTGAGCGGCTGGTCGTCGCGTGGGGTCGAGGACGCGCAGGCGCTGGTCGATGAAATCCTGACGCTGGATACGGCGCTGCGGGCGGCGCAGACGGCGGGGCAGACGGCGCTGGCGCGGCGCAACGAGAGCTCGAAGCTGATCGGTGCCGCCATGGCGAAGAAGGACATGGCCGGGGCGGAGCGGCTGAAGGGCGAGGTCGAGAGCCTGAAGGGCGAGATCGCGGCGGCGGAGGCGGAGAAAGCGCGGGTCGGCAAGGCGCTGCGGGACCTGCTGGCGGCGCAGAAGAGTTTGGCGGCGGACGATGTGCCGGACGGCGAGGACGAGGCGGGGAATGTGCCATGGGGCCAGCCGTGGGGGCGGCCACGCGAGGGCGGGCCGGCCAAGGATCACGCCGATCTGGGCGAGGCCCTGGGGCTGCTGGACTTCGAGGCGGCGGCGAAGATGTCGGGGTCGCGGTTTGCGGTGCTGAAGGGCGGGCTGGCGCGGCTGGAACGGGCGATTGGCCAGTTCATGCTGGACGTGCAGACGAACGAGCACGGCTATCTGGAGGTCAATCCGCCGTATCTGGTGCGCGACGAGGCGATGTTCGGGACGGGGCAGCTGCCGAAGTTCAAACCCGATCTGTTCAGCATGTTTGATGCCGAGCGCTTCTGGACGGATTTTGACAGCGCGCGCGACGAGCAAGTTGCTGAGTTCCGGAAGCGTGGCTACGCAAACATCCCGTCGGAGCAACTGACGAAGGAATCCCTCGGGCGACAAGTGGAGTGGCGCAAGAAGTACGAGGGGCGAGAGTACGACACGCTATTCCTCATCCCCACCGCCGAAGTCTCCCTGACCAACCTTGTCCGCGAGCAGATCCTGCCGGAGAGCGAGCTCGCCACGCCGATGCGGCTGACCGCCCTGACGCCCTGTTTCCGGGCCGAGGCGGGGTCGGCGGGGCGCGATACGCGCGGGCTGATCCGGCAACACCAGTTCCACAAGGTGGAGATGGTCTCGATCACGCGGCCCGAGGACTCGGAGGCCGAGCACGAGCGGATGGTGCGCTGCGCCGAAGCGGTGCTGGAGAAGCTGAACCTGCCCTATCGCCGGATGCTGCTGTGCAAGGGCGACATGGGCTTTTCGGCGAAGAAGACCTTTGATCTGGAGGTCTGGCTGCCGTCGCAGGGGACCTATCGAGAGATCAGCAGCTGCTCCAACTGCGGGGATTTCCAGGCCCGGCGGATGGACGCGCGGTTCAAGCGCGACGGCGAGAAGAAGACCGAGTTCGTGCACACGCTGAACGGCTCGGGGCTCGCCGTTGGCCGCACTCTGGTCGCGGTGATGGAGAACTATCAGGAGGAGGACGGGCGTATCCGGGTTCCGGATGTGCTGGTTCCCTATATGGCCGGCGTGACCCACGTCGGATGAGTGAAACCGGGAGTATCGGAATGAAGACGATTTTGACCCTGACCGCCGGCGCCCTGCTGGCCGGCTTCGCCCCGGCGCCCGAATTCCCGGCGCCTGGCGAGGAGGTCCACGCCTCCATGACTGGCTGGGTGCGGTTCGAAAACGGGGAGTTTCAGCTCTATGGCGATGAGGATCAGGTCCTGCAGCCGTTCTCGAGCCCGTGCCTGTCCGGCGCCGCCTCGCGAAACGAGATGCGACAGGCTAGGCAGGATCTGAACAACGCCAAGGTGACGATCGCGGGACGAGTGATGTCGTGGTCGGAGCGCGACGGCCGCAGGATCCGGCATCGGGGCTCGATCATCCGCAATGACTGCGGCGGCAGGTTGGTTATCCTCGCCGACGATATCCGGCCGGCGAACTGAGGTTGAACCGGGCCTGATGCGCATTCTGCTGACCAACGACGACGGCATCGAGGCCGAGGGGCTGGAATGCCTGGAGCGGATCGCCCGCACCCTGTCGGACGACGTATGGGTCTGCGCGCCGCAGGTCGAGCAGTCGGGCAAGGGGCGGGGCATCACCCTGACAGAGCCGCTGCGGGTCCATCGCGTGTCTGAAAAGCGGTTCGCGGTGACGGGGACGCCGACCGACTGCGTCGTGCTGGCGGTCAATGATCTGATGCCCGAACGGCCCGATCTGGTGCTGTCGGGGGTCAATCGCGGGCACAATGTCGGCGAGGACTGCTCCTATTCGGGGACGGTCGCGGGGGCGTTGCAGGGGATGGCGTTCGGCATCCGCTCTATCGCCCTCAGCCAGTCGCTGGAGCGGTTTCACGACGAGGTGCGGGCGCACTGGGAGACGGCGGAGGCGTTCGCGCCGGCGATCATTTCGCGCCTGCTGGCCCAGCCGTGGCAGGATGGGGTGGTGATGAACCTGAACTTCCCCAACCGCGCGCCGGAGGACGTCACCGAGGTCGAGGTGACTCGGCAGGGCTTCCGCGACATCGGCGAGATGCATGCGGTCAAGCGCACCGACCTGCGCGGGCGCGACTACTACTGGATGAGTTTTCGCGGCGGCAAGAAGGAGCACGCGCGCGGCACCGACCTGCGCGCCGTGGACGACGGCAAGATCTCGGTGACGCCGCTGCATGTGGACCTGACGCA
>JALYPS010000228.1 GCA_030856285.1 Pseudomonadota bacterium | reverse complement strand
GCGAAGGCCGGTTCGGCCGCGGCCGCCAGCCGGGCAAGCGCTTCCGGCGCCGGTCCGGCCAGCGCGAGGACAGTTCTTCCCGATGCGATTTCCGCAAACAGGGGGGCGCCGGAACCGACCAGGACGGCGTCGGTCCCCATAGTCGCGATCCGGGCCGCGGCCGCATCGAGCGTCAGGGCTTCGGCGAGGCCTTCCGGCTCACCCTCGCGCCAGAAGCGGGCGTAGACCTGGCCGCGCCGCGCATCGATCAGGGCCGCCGCCGTCAACGCCCCGCCCGTCGAGGCCGCGAGGGCGTCCAGCGTCGAGAGTCCGACCACCGGCCGGTCCAGCGCCGCGCCCAACCCCTTGGCGAAGGCCAGACCGACGCGCAGGCCGGTGAATGAGCCCGGACCGACGGTCACGCCGATACGGTCGAGATCAGCGAACGCCACGCCCGCCTCGGCCGCCGCATCGCGGGCGAAACCGGCGATGCGTTCGGAATGGCCCTTCACCATCGGCTCGGACCGCAGGCCCAGTTGGCGCACGCCGGCGCCGTCGACCTCGAACATCCCGACGGTGCACAGGCCCAGCGCCATATCGACGACCATCAGCCTCATGCCGGAGCCCCCGCACGAGGCGCCGTCAGTCGCCCCGGGCCAGCGCCCGGACGATGCGCGCCAAGGCCCGACGGACGTCGCGGTCCTCGATCAACGGAAAGCCGGCCGCCACCGACCGGCCGTCGACGGTCGCGGTGAGAAATCGCAGCGTCTCCCAGCCGTCGTCGGCAAGCCCGCGGGCTGTCTCGACGGGCGGGAAAAAGGTTTCCACCGAGGTTCCCAGCACGGTCGCCGCCCGGTGCAGGCGCGAGGCGGAGATGCGGTTCTGGCCCGTTTCGTACTTCTGCACCTGCTGGAAGCTGATACCCAATTGCTGGGCGAGGGCGCTTTGAGACAAGCCGAGCGCCGACCGCCGCAGCCCGATGCGCGCGCCGACATAGGCGTCGACATCGTCCCGTTCGCCGATCCTGGCCATGGCCCTCGCTCTCCTCCCTTTCGAGAGCAGATCGTTTCATGGAAACGAAAACGTTGCAATGATTTCGTTTCATTCAGAGCTCCAGCCGGGCGACGACGGCGGAAACGGCCCGGGTATCGGACCGTGCGATCCGTTCCTGCGCCGTCAGGCCGCCCGAACCGCCGCGCACGGTCAGCGCGTCCGCGTCGGCCCCCTCATAGAGTCGGACCCGAACCTCGCCATCGGTCATTTCAATCACACAGCCCTGATCCCGCCGCGGCCAACGGCCCGGCTCATACTCCACCACCACCCCCGAGGCAGCCCAGGGGGCGAGATCGTCATTGGACAGCTGCAGTCGGCGGGCGGCGGCGGGCGCATGAGCGAAGGCGCGGCCCTCGCTGGCCATGCCGGGAACGGCCGGCCCCTGATGCGACAGCAAGTCCTCCGGGGTGGCGTTCAAAGCCGCGGTCAGGCGGCGCTGGACATCGGGGCGGTACAGGCCGGAGCGTTTGCCGGTCTCATACAGACCCCAGCCCTGGCTGGTCATGCCCGCCTTGCGGCCGGCTTCGGCCTGGCTGAGGGCGCGGTCGCGGCGCAGGGCCGCGAGGGCCTCGCCGAGACGCCGCGCGTCGCTGTCGCTCTGGAACCGGGGCATGGATCGATGATGGCGCCGTCCTGGTCCTGATGCGAGAACGAATTCATTTCAGGATGTTGGCGCTATCGCCCGCCGCGCGGCGCGTCGCTGCTTGAGCGCGTCCTTCAGATCACCTGCTCGACGCTGGTCACTTCGGGGATGTAGTGTTTCATCATCTGCTCCACCCCGGCCTTGAGGGTCGCGGAGGAGGACGGGCAGCCGGCGCAGGCGCCGCGCATCCGCAGGGTCAGCACCCCCGTCGCCTCGTCAAAGGCGTCGAACAGGATGTCGCCCCCGTCCTGGGCCACTGCGGGGCGGACGCGGCTGTCCAGCAGCTGTTTGATCTCGATGACGATTTCGGAGTCCTCGCCGACCTCTGCGCTGTCGGTCGCTCCGTCGCGCATCAGCGGCGCGCCGGCGACGAAATGATCCATGATGGCCGCCAGGATCGGCGCCTTCATCTGCGCCCAGTCGAGTCCGTCGGCCCGCCGCGTCACCGAGACATAGTCGGACCCGAAGAAGACGCCGGCCACGCTCTCCAGCCCGAACAGGGCCTCGGCCAGGGGCGACGCAGCAGCCTCATCGGCGTTGAGAAATTCCCGCGGCTCAGCCGAAACCTCGCGGCCAGGCAGGAATTTCAGGGCGTTGGGATTGGGTGTCGGCTCGGTCTGGATGAACATGCCGCTCAAATGCGCCGCCGCGTCCGCAGGTTCAAGAGCGCGCTCAAGCAGCGAGCGACCGCGTCGTGAGCGTTAGCGCCCCAAATCACGCCAGATCCTCGATGTCCTTCTCGGTCAGCTCGCCCGGCACGATGGTGACCGGCAGTTTGCGCCCGGTGAAGGCCGCGCCCTGTTTGACCACCGCCGAGACCAGCGGGCCCGGGCCGCGGCCACCGCCGCTCGCCGCCAGAACGAGGATCTTGATCTCATTGTCTTCGCCGACGACCCTGCGGATCGCGTCCTGGGGTTCGCCGCGCTCGATCAGCAGAACGGGCGTCGCGCCGGACCGTTCGGCCGCCTCGCCGGCCCATTTGTTCAGCGAAGCCTCGGCCTCGACCCGGGTCTGGCGCTCGATCTCCTCGCGCACCCCCGCCCAGTGGGCGTCCGAGGCCGCGGCGGGGATGATGCGCAAGAGGGCGACGCGACCGCCCGTCGACCGGGCCCGCCGCGACGCATAGCGCAGCGCCGTCTCGAACTCCGGACTGTCGTCGACGACCACCAGAAACTTGCGCGGCATGGCATCCCTCCGGGCGCCGATGATTTTAGCCCGCTGACGAAGCTATCTCACGGATGACGCTGTTGGCGATGGTCAGCTTGGCGAAGGTCCAGCCGGAGCCCGAGGCCTCGATCTCGTCGACCGAGGATCGCACGCCTTCGACCAGAGACTGTCGCGGTCCGATCCAGGCGTCCACGGCGGCCTCGGCAGCAGCTTCGCTGGCCCCGACCGAGACATTCGAAGCCTTGGCGACGGCCCGGGTCAGGGTCATCTGTTCGGCCATCAGATCCTCGATCAGGCGACGCACCGCCAGCCGGTCGAAATGGTCCACCGAGGGCACATTGCCCGCACCCGCGCGCAGCCGGTCGAAATCGAAAGCGGCGCCGACCTGGTGATACAGCATGGCCATGGCCGGTTCAGGCCAGCCCGCCTGTCGCGACAGGTCGCCGATGTCGGCGGTGGCGACCAGCGGCCGCAGCATGGCGAAGTCTCGCGCCATGGCCTCCGGCACGCCCATGGCGGTGAACTTCTGGACGCGGCCCTCGAGCCGGTCCTGTTCGAAGCGGGACAGCACGGTTCCGCCCGCCGCACGCAGGGCGTCCGCGGCCGGACGATAGGCGGCGACGAGGGCGTCGACCGGGCAACCCGGCCGCATCGCCCGGCGCGAGAGCCAGAAGGTCTGGCGCCGAAGGACCGTGGCGATCTCCTGGTACAGGACCGTCTGGGCCTCGGCCGGAATCTTCAGATCGAGCGCCGAGACCTGGTCCCAGGCCTGGTCGAGACGGAACACCTGCCGCGCCGCCTCGAAGGCGACGACCATGGCCCCCGTGTCGCACCGCGCCGAGAGCCGCAGGCGTTCGGGGAAGGTGGGGCCGCACATGTTGACGATCTCGTTCGACAGAATGGTCGAGATGATCTCGCGGCGCAGGCGGTGGCGCTGCATGTCGGCTTCGTATTTCGCCAGCGGAGCCGGGAAATAGCGGACCAGGGTGTGTTTGAAGAAGGGATCGTCCGGCGCGGTCGAGGCGACGATGTCGTCGAACAGCTCCAGCTTGGAATAGGCGGTCAGGACGGCCAGTTCGGGCCGGGTCAAGGCCTGTCCGGCCAGCTTGCGTTCGGCCAGTTGCACATCGTCGGGCAGGCCCTCGACCTTGCGGTCCAGCTTACCCTTGGCGCCGAGCCACTGCATGAACCGCTGCTGGGTATCGAGCGTCTCGGCGCCGTCAGCCTGCTGCAGGGATACGGCCAGGGTCTGGTCGTAGTTGTGGGCCAGCACCTTGAGGCCGACCTCGTCGGTCATCGAGGCCAGTAGGGCGTTGCGATCACCGGCCTTCAAGGCGCCCGACGCGATGGCGGCCCCGGTCAGGATCTTGATGTTGACCTCATGGTCGGAGCTGTCGACCCCGGCCGAGTTGTCAATGGCGTCGGTGTTGATCCGACCCCCGCTCATGGCGAAGGAGATCCGTCCGGCCTGGGTCAGACCCAGGTTGGCGCCCTCCCCGATGACCTTGGCGCGCACCTCGGCGCCGTCGACGCGGATGGCGTCATTGGCCTTGTCGCCGACCTGCGCATCGCTCTCGTGCGGCGCCTTCACATAGGTGCCGATGCCGCCGAAATAGAGCAGCTCGGCCGGAGCCAGCAGGATGGCCTTCATCAGCGTCGCCGGATCGACGACGTCTTCCTCGATGCCGAGCGCAGTCTTGATCTCGGGGCTCAGTTCGATCGACTTGGTCGAGCGCGGGAAGACGCCGCCGCCCTTTGAAATCTTCGACTTGTCGTAGTCCTGCCAGGACGAGCGCGGCAGTTTGAACATCCGGTCGCGCTCGATCCAACTCGACGCCGGATCGGGGGTGGGGTCGATGAAGATGTCGCGGTGATCGAAGGCGGCGACCAGCTGGATGGCCTTCGACAGCAGCATGCCGTTGCCGAACACGTCGCCGCTCATGTCGCCGACGCCGACGACGGTGAAGGGTTCGGACTGGATGTCCTTGCCCATCTCGCGGAAGTGGCGCTTGACCGCCTCCCAGGCGCCCCGGGCGGTGATGCCCATGACCTTGTGGTCGTAGCCGACCGATCCGCCCGAGGCGAAGGCGTCGTCCAGCCAGAAGCCGTAGTCGGCCGAGATGCCGTTGGCGATGTCCGAGAAGGTCGCTGTGCCCTTGTCAGCGGCGACGACCAGATAGGGATCGTCGCCCTCGAACCGAACGACGTTCCGGGGCGGAACCACCGCGCCGGATGTGTCGATGTTGTCGGTGATGTCCAGCAGACCGGACAGGAAGGTCTTGTAGGCCCGGATGGCCTCGGCCTGCTGGGCGTCGCGGTCGCCGCCCGCACGAACAATGGCCGCGAGGTTTTTGGGGAAGAAGCCGCCCTTGGAGCCGACCGGCACGATGACGGCGTTCTTGACCTGCTGCGCCTTGACCAGGCCCA
>JALYPS010000216.1 GCA_030856285.1 Pseudomonadota bacterium | reverse complement strand
GGCGGCAGAGCCGACATCGTAATCCTGAAGTCCCCGTCCGGTCAGGCCTCTCAGATAATATTCGGCCTCCAGATATTCGAGGTTCAGCGCGAAGTTGAAGATGTCGCCGTCGGTCAAACCCCTCGGGCGGTTCCCGGCGGTGCGCGAGGCCTGTGCCACGGCGGCCGAAGGCATCGATGCCGTGGCCACCAGCGCCGCTGCCCCGGCGGCGAGGCTCGCACCAGTGCCGAACATGGTGCGGCGGCTCGGACGAGTGGTTTCGGACAGCATGGCGGTCTCCGGGCGGACGGCGGAATGGGATGTTGCGCGGGTCATGTGTGCCTCACCACGCCATTGAGGCCTTCGGGGAAGAAGCCGCCGCGATCGACATTGGGCTCGGCCGTGAGGAAGGCGATGTTCATCACCTGTTGCGGCGTGCGCTTGAAGGCGATGCCGTTCTCGTCGCACGGCGAGATAATCGCCACGCCGGTCGCGGAAGGTGCTTCCTCCTTGACCATCGGTCCGTCCAGCATCTCGCGGGCGGCAGAGATGGCGTCGGCCTTGCGCACCAGCGCTTCGCTCTTGGAATAGAGCGCGGCTCGGATCAGGCCTGCGTGATAGGCCTCGACGGCGAGGATGCCGGCGGCGGCCTCGATCAGCGGCGCCTGGGACAACAGGCCGGCCGCCCCCGCATAGGCGGTCACGCCGACATCCTCGAAGATGAAGGCGCCCAGCAGGAAGGAGTCCTCGTCGGCGAACGGATCGAAATTCGGACCCAGGCCAGCGGCGGCACCGGCGGCCCGGAACGAGCCCTCCAGATCGATGGCCGGACGACTGGACTGGACCAGCGGCGTATTGGCGATCGCCGCGCGCAGGAACCGGACGTGCGCCTGCTCGTCGGCGGCGATCTCGCCCATGAACTCCCGGATGACCGGAGTCTGGAAATTGACCTTGCGTCCGCCGCGGACGGCCTTGGGCGCGGGGCCGATGTCGGCGTCCGCGAGTCCCTGACCGGTCATGCCGCGAATGTAGTATTCGGCTTCGAGATATTCGAGGTTGAGGGCGAAGTTGAACACTGCCGGGTCGGTCAGCGGCTGGGGTGTCAAGGCCAGACCCAGCCCTTGGGGGATCAGGTCGGGGAGCGGGTTCATGGAACAACTCGCCATGCCTACACCCACAAGCGCCGCCGACATGGCGCGCATGGTGTGGCGGCGGCTCAGCATCGCTTTGCCAGACAGCATTGGTTTCTCCTGAAAAAGGAGTCAGATCGAAGAACAGCTTTGCCGTAGATCGATAGTGCTCAAAATGAACGCTTCATCCGACAAAAGATTGCACCGATGATTTCGTTCCGACTGGGGCTATTTTAAATATCGCCTTCATCGTTTTCAGGATTGAGATCGGCGAATAAATGAACCAATCGCGTCGATGATACATTAGGTGCCAGGAGAGGCGCATTTAAGCGTCACCATACGCCACCTATTTTCATAACTATCTTATGAATACATGGATGGCTTAATTTGGAGCACCAGAGTGACACGAAATAGCCAGAACATTGGCGCTATCGCGCTTGTTGCCGCAGGGCTGGTTCTGCTGGGAGCCTGCGGAACCGTGCCCACCACCAGCCCGATGCCACCAGCGTCCATCGAGGGTCGGTAGGCCACCTCGCCTGAGGCCAAAACAAGTTCCCTCACCAGAACCCAGGAGAATCCCCGTGATTACACTCTCGACCACGCGTCGCGTACTGGCTGGCGCAGTCTCGGCCCTCGGGCTCGGAGTGCTGGCCTGCACCCCCGCCGGCACCGACACGGACGCTCCGACAACGGGCGTGGCCCAGGCCGACGCTCGGACAGGGCCGATGACCCAAGCGGGCATGACCGAAATGCTTGCGTCTTGGCCTGAACACGCCCGGGCGGCGGCCATGGATCAAATGCAGAAATACGGCCCGCCTCAGGAAGTCACTGCCAGCACCCTGACCTGGCGCGGCAAAGGTCCCTGGCTTTGGACTCGCATTGACAAGATGGAGACGCCGCACGCCTTTCCGGGACCCCACCCGGATCTGATGGAGCAGGCGGTCCACTATCGCGTCCCGGCCGACAAGGTCGATGAGCTGAACGCCTATGATGGAAGCGTCACAGTCTATCGCACCCAAGGCTATCTGACCGCCCGATGCGACAAGGAAGGGGCCAACTTCCTGGCGCTGAACCTTGCCCACGACATTATCACCGGCACCAAGACGGTGGCGGCGGCGCGCGCCTACTATGCAGCCGCCATCACTGCCTCCAAGGCGGGCCGCATGGATCCCTATATGACGGAGCTGAAGTTCGCGCCGCAGGGCGCCCGGGCCGCAGATCCCGATCAGGCCGCGGCCTAGTTCCATTCAGCGGCCGGGGCCCGATATTAAACCGACGGTCAGCTTTCGCGGAACGAGAGTGGGGAGCTGACCTCGCCCCCCAGCGACGCGGGCCGCCGGCGGATGGTGCGAGAG
>JALYPS010000201.1 GCA_030856285.1 Pseudomonadota bacterium | reverse complement strand
CATTCCTCCCCCAACGGGGGAGGGGGACCGCCGTAACGGCGGTGGAGGGGGCTCTACCCCGCGAACCCCTCCCCAAGACGCGGGGGCGCGGTCATCGCCGCCAGCCGCTGGAGCTCCGCGACATGAGCGGCGAAGGCGGATCGGCCGGCCGGGGTCAGGGACAACCAGGTGCGCTGGCGACCGGCGTGGGTCTGTTTGCGCAGCTTGATATAGCCCGCGTCCTCCAGCTGCTTCAGGTGTTTGGACAGGACGGAGTCCGACACCGCGATGGCCTCCCGGACCATGGCGAACTCGGCCTCGTCCGCGGCCGACAGGATGGCGCAGATCTGCAGGCGGCCGGGGGCGTGGATGACCGGGTCGAACCGCGGCGCCCAACTCATTCCCGGACTCCCATCTCGGCGCGATAGACGCGCCGCCAGATGCGCGAGCCGATCAGGGCGAGGACATAGGCCGCGGCCCCGGCCAGGGCGGCAACGAGGACGACGGGGGTGTCGGGCGACTGTCGGCGCACGATCGTCACGCCGACGATGATGGCCGCGGCAAACAGGCCGATGGCGATGGCGACCCAGCGGGCGTGACGCGGCGATACGCCGGTGATGCTCAGGCCGGTGCGCCGCGCCTCATGCTGGAACAGCAGGACCAGCCCCAGAACGCCGAGGGTGCTGGCGGACACGTTGAACGGATTGCCGAAGGCCTGTCCGCCCACCATCACGGCCACCAGGGCGGCATAGGTCAGGTCGTACCGCAAGCCGCCGACCGCGACGCGATCGTGGACGGCCTTGCGGGATTCAGCGATGGCGGCGAGCGCCTCGGCTGGGGTCGGGCCCGAAACGGGCGGGTGGTCGTCATGCATGGGCAGTTCTCGCTTTCTGATATGGAAAGTGACCGACGCTTTCCATATCGTCAAGTGAAAACTTTCCTTGTTGGAAAGTCGCACCGGTACATCGGGCCGCCGAGCAGGCCGAAGTCTCGCCGCAAAGCTTGGCCAGTGAGGGTTTGTTGTTGCTGTAGGAGGAGTCGTAATGCGTTTTGTCGTCGGGCTTTGGGCCGCTGGATCTCTTGTTGCGCTAACAGGGGCGTCGGCCTGTATGGCGCAGCCCTCGCCCTTGTCCGCGCCGGACACTGGCGCCGCCCGCCGCGCCGACCTGATCCTGGCCTCCCTCGTGGAGATCAATGGCGTGCCGGGCATGGCGGGGTCGGTCTGGAAAGACGGAGAGACTGTATGGACCGGTTCGGCGGGCTATGCGGACGTCGAGGCCGGCCGGCGCGTGGACGACGACACCGTGTTTCGGATGGCCAGCGTGTCCAAACTGTTCACCGTGATGGCGGCGGGCCGGCTTCAGGAAGCGGGGCGGCTGGATCTCGACGCTCCCGTGCGCTCTGTCCTGCCGTGGCTGCCAGACGTGTGGCCGGACATTACGGCGCGGCAACTGGCGGCGCACACCGCGGGGATGCCGCACTATCAGGCCGTGGACCAGGACCGGGGGAACGTGCGCTACGGTTCCGTGCGTGAAGCCGTCGCGGTGTTTCAGGATCGGGCGCTTCTGAGTCAGCCTGGCCAGAGCTATGCGTATTCCTCTTGGGGCTACGTCCTGCTCTCGGCCGAGGCGGAAGCGGCTGCGCAGATGCCCTTCCTCGACTATCTCAAGGCGGAAATCACCCCGGGGCTGGGAATCGGGCCCGACGCAACCGACGACGGCGACCCGAACGCCTCCCGCGCTTACGAGTTCGTCGACAGCCGCGCCCGCCGCGCGGCGCCGCACGACTTCAGCTACGCTTGGGGCGGGGGCGGTCTGAGCGGAACGGCGCAGGATGTGGCGGCCTGGGGCGGGCGTGTGCTGGACGGCCAGATCGTGTCCCGCAGCGCTTTTGAATGGATGCAGCAACCCATGCCGCTGGATGGCGGCGGGGTGGCGAGCGACGATGACTACCAGGTCGGCTTTGGCTGGCGCGTCTCTCGCGATACCGACGGACGAAAGCTGGTCCATCATGCCGGTGTCGCCACCGGTGCGCGCAGTGCCCTCGTCCTCTATCCTGACCAGCGGGCTACATCGGCCGTGTTGTCCAACGCCCTGTGGGTGTCCTCGATCGAAGGGACGGCGCGGATGCTGGCGGCGCCCTTCCTGCCCGTGGCTCGCAGCGGCCCGGCGGTCCCTTGCCCTGTCACCGCGACGCGTTACAGCGGGACATGGGGTGAGGCTGCAATCACAGGCGGCGCGCGCTTCGCCCTGATCGACGGGATTTGCGTGGGCGACCTTGCCATTCCGGCCGGAAACCCTTTCGGCGACATGCTAAACGGCCAGCCCCAAGGAGACTCAGCCATTCTGAAGGTGGTCGGCGTCGAGGCCGGCGATGGTCTGGGCCGGGCGGCGCTGGTCACCCCCATCGGCGTCTATGACCTGCGGGGTGACGGGGATGGGACGTGGCGCAGTCCATTGGGCGGCGGCGCGCGATCCCTGACGATCCGGATGGACTAAGTCCCGAGCGCCCGGAACCAGCGGTCCAGCAGCACGGCCTCAGCGCGGCGGGCGGCGGTGCGTTCGGCGGCCTCGGCGTCGACGCCCCACTGGCGTTCCTGGAAGGCCTCGTCGAGCCGGCTGAGGTCGAAGGCGGCCTCGCCCGTCAGCTCGCCGCGCTGGACCGCGAGGGCCAGCACCGCCGACCCCAGCAGGGGCGTGGCCATGGCCAGGCCGGTCAGGGCGAAATCGTCCAGCCTCAGGGCCAGCTCGCGGACGCGGGCGATGGCGGCGGGGTCCTGCGCCCGGTGGCGGATGCCCTCGGCGAGTTCGAGGACCACGCCGAGCTCCAGCGCGGCCCAGTCGCGCCACGGCGTCCACTCGCGCGCCTGTTTGGCGGCCAGCGAGGTCGGATGGTCCGCGAAATAGCAGAGCAGGTCAGACCCGGCGAAGGCGGCGATCTCGTCGGCCACGGCCTCGCGGACCTGCGAGACGCGGTCGATGGCGGTGGAGGCGAGCCGGGTGGCGGGCATGGTCGCGGGCTCGATGAACTCGCCCTGGGCGGCCCACTCGTCGGCGACGAGACGCGCGGCGGCCTCGGTCGGAAGGCGCAGCGGGGCGTGGGCGGGGGTCTTCGGCGTGCGGCCGTCGAGGGTGACGACCCAGCGCCCCTGCCCCTCCTTGACGCCGACGGCGGTCCAGAAGCGCTTGAGGCGCTCTTCGGACTCGCGGAAGCCCTTGCGGGCGGCGACATTGGGATCGAGGGGCGGGATATGCGACATTGCGCCCTCCTATACTCTGAAACACGGTCTTGCACGCGGAGCCCGGCGCCGCTCAAGGCGTTCACGCCAGTCAACTGAAGGTTCCCATGAAGAATCCGATCCCCCTGCTCCTGATGGCGCTGACCGTCGCCGCCTGTGAGGCCCCGACGCCGACGCCCCGCGACGTCGGGACAGGCGAAGCGGAGGGTCTGCCTCCCTCCCCCGCACCGCCCACGCCCCCGGGCGGGTCGGTCGCGCCAGCGCCCGCGTCCTTGCTGTCCGCGATGAGCCGGGCGGATTTCGAGGACCGCCTGGAATCGGGTTTCGGCTGCAACCTGTCCCGGAACGGGGGCAATCTACTGATCGCCGTCAGCGGGGATGCAGTAGCCAAGGTGGACGGGACCGTGGTCGATCTGACCGGCGCGCCCGCCACTCTGGATGCGATGGCTCGCGGCGGCCGCTATTCGGGCGGCGGGGCGACGATCCAGATCGTTCTCGCCCCTGATCTCGGCGAGGGAGACGCCGTCGACGAAACCTTCGCCAGACCCGTCCGGGTGACGGCGACCTCAGCGGGTCGCAGCGAGGTGTTCGAGGCGGTCTGGAACTGCGGCAGCTGAGGCGAACCCGTCCAGAACCACCGTCAGCTCGGCGAATGATCCCGCGACGTGGCGAGCCCCCGCGGCGCGCTGTTCCTCGATCGTGTGAAAGCCCCATGATACGCCCAGCGGCAGGACGCCGGCGCTGACCGCCATGGCGGCGTCATGGGCGGTGTCGCCGATCATGATGGTTGTGGCCGGACAGGCGTCGCAGGCGGCCATCGCGGCGTGCAGCATGGCCGGGTCCGGCTTGCCGGGACCGTCATCGACGCAGTGGGACGAGATGAACAGGTCGGCCCAGCCCTCGCGGGCGAGGTTGCGGGCCACGCCGCGGCGCGACTGGCCCGTCGCCAGCGCCAGCCGCCAGCCGTCGCGGTGCAGGCGGCGCAGGGTCTCCATGGCGCCCGGATAGAGCGGCTCATGGAAGTCCGGGTCGCTGTTCATGCGCTGGAAGGCGGCCTTGAAGCCGTCGACGTAGCGATCCAGCGTCGGCGCGTCGATTTGCGGCGCGATCAGGCGCAGGGCGTCATGCAGCGGCAGACCAATGCCGATCCGCACGGTTTCATAGTCCGGCTCGGGCAGGCCGACCTCGCGCGACGCCTCGACCGCCGCGCGCAGGATCGAGGCGCGGCTGTCGACGAGGGTGCCGTCGATGTCAAAGACTGCGAGGGGTCGGGTCATCATTCCTCCCCCGCCGGGGGAGGCGGACCGTCGGAACGATGGTGGAG
>JALYPS010000190.1 GCA_030856285.1 Pseudomonadota bacterium | reverse complement strand
GGTCTGGCGCTTGGGCATGGACGCAGGCTAGCGTGGCCTTGGGCGCGTGGCCACGGCTTTCGTGCTCAGAAAAGGTCGCCCTGCCCCGGCAGCGGAGCCTTGACCCGGGGCGGCGAGGCCGCCTTCGGTGGGGGCGTCGGAGCGTCGTCTCCGTCGATCCGCGCGCCGCGGGATCCATCGGCGAAGACCAGGCGAACAGCCTGACCGTCCTGGAGGGCGGCCGCCGCGGCGATCATGGCGCCGTCCCCGGTCTCCACACGGGCAAAGCCGGGCTTGGGGGTCTTCGGGTTGAGACCGGCCAGCGCGCGGGCAAGGGCCGCCAGCCGCGCCTCGTCGCGCTCGATGCGGCGGGGCAGGACGGGATCGAAGCGGGCGGCGACGGCCGAAAGCCGGTCGCGGCGGCGCTCCATGGCGCGATCCAGCAGGGCGGGGGTGAGACGGCCCGCGACGGTGATCAGGCCGCGCTCGTGCAGCGCCAGATTTCGGGTCAGGCCAGAGGCGAGGCGGCTGCCGGCGTGGTCGAGGCGTTGCTGGGGAAGGGCCAGCAAATCCTCCGGACGCGCGGGCAGGCCGCGGGCGGCGGCGCGCAGCCGGGTGCGGCGGTCCTCGAGGATGCGGCCGCCGGCGCGGGCGAGACGGCGATCCAGATCGGAGACGGCGTAGACGAGGTCCGCCAGCACCGGTGTGGCGATCTCGGCCGCGCCCGTCGGCGTCGGGGCCCGACGGTCGGAGACGAAGTCGATCAGGGTGGTGTCCGTCTCATGCCCGACGGCCGAAATGATCGGGATGGAGGCGGCGGCCACGACCCGGGCCAGCGCCTCGTCGTTGAAGCACCACAGATCCTCGACCGAACCGCCGCCGCGGGCGACGATCAGGACATCGGGGCGGGGGGTGGCGCCGCCCGCTTTCAGGGCGTCGAAGCCGCGGATGGCGTTTGCCACCTGTCCACAGGCCGCGTCGCCCTGGACGACCACGGGCCAGACGATGACGCGGCAGGGCCAGCGTTCGGCGATGCGGTGCAGGATGTCGCGAATGACCGCGCCGGTCGGGCTGGTGATGACGCCGACAACGGCGGGGAAGGTCGGGATGGGTTTCTTGCGCCCGGGTTCGAACAGGCCCTCGCCGGCCAGTTTCGCCTTGAGCCGCTCCAGCTGGGCCAGGAGCGCGCCGGCGCCGGCGGCTTCCATGGTCTCGATGACGATCTGGTAGGACGATCGCGCCGGATAGGAGGTGATCTTGCCGGTGACGATGACCTCGAGCCCCGACTCGGGCCGGACGCCGAGGCCGCGGACCGACCCCTTCCAGATCACGCCGTCGATGGCGGCCTTGTCGTCCTTGAGGGTCAGATAGACGTGACCCGAGGCGTGATGATTGACCTTGGAGATCTCGCCCCGCAGCCGGACATGGCCGAACCGGTCCTCGAGCGTGCGCTTGAGGGCGAACGACAGTTCGGAGACCGTCTGGGGCGGATTGTTGTCCCGCGCGGGCGCCGACGGTTCGTCAGCCGGACCCTCGAAGACGTAGGAGTCGTCGCTCATCGCGCCAGACTAGCGGGGCGAGGGGGCCGCGGGAATGGGCGGGAAGGTGCGGACGCGTGAAAGGGCCGAAATGGGTAGAAAGCGGACATTCATGACTGCGAGGACTGACGTTGGTCCCAGGCTCGGAGCTCAGTCGGTCAGCGCCCGCGAACCCTTCTCTGATAGCCGGGGAAGTCAGAGCGCTCTGACGAGGAAGAAGGTCCAGGCGGCCTACTGCCGACTTCCTCCGCGAAGCTAGATGGTTTGCGTTCTTTGAGGCAGCAGCGCCTCGGCTTCGGCACGACTGCGCGCGGCCAAATAGCGTCTGTGGGGAAACTTGCGCCCGAGTACAGCACAGAGATCGTAGGCAGAGGTGTGGTTACTGACGAAAATAGTAAAGCCCCCCTCGTCACCCTTGTCACTGAACGCTGAGACTATTGAGTCCATGTCCTTGGGCGTCCCCTTTGCAGGTGGATTGCGAAGGTCGATGATCCAGTCCCAGCTCGCAACGGCGGGATGCTGCTTCACCAGCTGAACCGCCGACTCCGCGACCGTGGTCGTCTGGGGCCCCGCGAGGACAGTGAGCCAAACCTGGCGCATCCCCCGGACCAGTTTGATATCGATGGACATACTTCCATTTGAGCTACCACCCGGAAACAAAGACTTAATTCTCGCTGCTTGTTGGGCTCCCAAGGCGAGCGGCGCGGACCGGGCCCGACTGAGGGAGCCAATCCGCTGGAACTCTCCATCCGACGCAGCCATTGTCCTTGCATGGCTGATCCCCGCAATACCGATCCCGAGGACCGGGACCCCCGCGAACATGACCTCGGGCGGCGCAGCGATGGGCCGGCGGTGAGCCCTTGGCTGGTCATTGGATCAATCCTGCTGCTCGGCGTCGTGGTCTATGTGATCTCGGCCGTCCTCTGATCACCGGCTGTGACTTGACCGCCTTCGCCGCGCCGGTCATTGCCCGCGCATGAACATCCTGCTGGTGGGATCGGGCGGCCGCGAGCACGCCCTGGCGTGGAAGATCGCCCAGTCTCCGCTGGTGCGGCGGCTGGTCATCGCGCCCGGCAACCCGGGCATGGAAAGGCTGGGCGAGCTGCGCCCCATGAAGGTCACCGACGCCGACGGGCTGACGGCCCTGGCGCGTGAGATCAAGGCCGATTTGGTGGTTGTCGGGCCGGAGACGGCGCTGGAGGCCGGGCTGGCCGACCGGCTGGCGACGGCGGGCATCGCCTGTTTCGGACCCACGGCGAAGGCTGCGCAGCTGGAGACGTCCAAGGCCTTCTCCAAGGCCTTCATGGAGCGGCACGAAATCCCCTCCGCCGGTTTCGGCGTCTATGAGCGGCTGCATGAGGCGCGGCAGGCGCTGTCGGTGTTCAAGCCGCCCTATGTGATCAAGGCCGACGGTCTGGCGGCGGGCAAGGGCGTGGCCATCAGCCCCACCAAGCGCGACGCCGAGGGCGAGATCGAGCGGATGCTGGGCGGCCGGTTCGGCACGGCCGGGGCCCGGGTGGTGATCGAGGAGTTCATGGACGGCGAGGAGGGCTCGCTGTTCGCCGTCTGCGACGGGACCCGCGCGGTGCTGCTGGGCGGCGCGCAGGACCACAAGCGCGCCTATGACGGCGACCTGGGCCCGAACACGGGCGGCATGGGCAGCTATTCCCCGGCTCCGGTGTTCACGCCCGAGCTGGTCGAGGCGACCGAGCGGCTGGTCGTTCAGCCGGTGGTCGCGGCGATGGCGGCCGAGGGCGCGCCCTATCGCGGCGTGCTGTACGTCGGACTGATGGCGACCGAGGACGGGCCAAAGGTGGTCGAGTTCAACGCCCGCTTCGGTGATCCGGAATGTCAGGTGCTGATGATGCGGCTGGACGGGGACATCGTGCCCCTGCTGCTGGCCTGCGCGCGCGGCGACCTGACCCGGGCGCGGATGCCCGAGTTCAGTGTCGATACGGTGATCTGCGTGGTGCTGGCGGCCTCGGGCTATCCCGACAGTCCGCTGGAAGGCTCGATCATCCGCGGCGCCGAGCAGGATTTCGGC
Organism: Pseudomonadota bacterium; assembly: GCA_030856285.1. GTDB lineage: Bacteria > Pseudomonadota > Alphaproteobacteria > Caulobacterales > Caulobacteraceae > Brevundimonas. The sequence continues at coordinate 193 of JALYPS010000190.1, read as the reverse complement.
CCCCATGTGCAGGTCTTCCACGCCGGGACGCGCCGCCGCGCTGACGGGCAGCTGGCGGCGGCGGGCGGCCGGGTGCTGAATGTCTGTGCCCGCGGCAAGGACATCGCCGAGGCGCGCGCGCGGGCCTATGCGGTGGTGAAGAAGATCGACTGGCCCGGCGGCTTCCACCGGACGGATATCGGCTGGCGAGCGC